>NZ_JBVJCT010000027.1:0-123174 GCF_055588305.1 Streptomyces sp. NPDC042002
CCCCCCCCCCCCCCCCCCCCCCCACCCCCCCCCCCCCCCCCCCCCCCCCCCCCCCCCCCCCCCCCCCCCCCCCCCCCCCCCCCCCCCCCCCCCCCGCTGCGGGGGGAAGTACCTGCGCGATCTACTACGACGGGGGAATCGCGTCAGGCACTGCGGGGGGTGGCTGCGATGGTCTCGACGTCAGGGACGTCCGGTCCGGCCAGCTGGTGGTCACGCTGGTCGAGGTTCACAAAGATCATTCCGTAACGGATGGCGCACCGGACGGGCTGCGGCGCCCCCCGAGGCCGCCGCAGACACCGGTAGGCCCGTACGTCCTCGTCGTCGTCGCGGGTGACGACGACGGGCTCCCCGAACACGGTCACCATCAGCGAGTCGCCGCTGTAGGGGATGGCGGTGACCAGGTCGATGAAGTGCCAGCCGGATCGGTAGGCGGTGGCCATTTCTCGGCGGAAGGAGCGGTCGTCGGGGGGAATGGTCATGCTTCTGCGCCCGCGGGGATGATCGTCCAGCCGCTGTCGCCCGGGTCCACGGCGGCTTCGACGTGGGTCCAGCCGCTGTCGCCCTGGACCGTCGCCTCGACGTGGGTCCAGCCGCTGTCACCCTGGACCGCCGCCTCGACAGCGGTCCAGCCGCTGTCCGCCGCGGTCGCCTTCACGCTGGTCCAACCGCTGTCCAGGGCGGCCCTCGTCCGGGCACCCCCGGCATCAAGACCCGAGCCCCCCAGGGCGCCGGACGCCACAGCGACAGAGAAGACTGCGGCAAGCACTGAACCAAGCAATCTCGCTCGCATAGTCGGCTTCGTCCTCACTTGATGGAATCTTCTCCCCCGTCGTCACAGACGATGGCTCATTCAGGCACGTCAATGCCACAGGAGCGATGCATCATGTTCCTGCACGTTCAGGACCCTGGGGGGTGGAGATTTGACCACAAAGAACTCACAACCGACACATCCCCACGCTGTCACCACGTTGTGTGACGAAGGAGCACGCCTTTACGCCAGTGCGCTGCACTCCGGCCGCATCACTCGGGTCGAAGTGGAAACAGCCCCTTGCCTCTTGGAGTTCGCACTGCTTCATCCCGATCCCGACGACGAGAAGTGGCTGCGCCCCGTTCCGCCGTCCGTCGCGCTCGCCCAACGCCTTCAGCCCCTGGAACGGGAGATCCAGGAACGCCGGCGGCTGGCGATCGAACTGACCGACTCCTTCGATCCGTTCATCGCGATCAGCACGCAGAGCGCGGCGAGCATCCACGCGATCACCGTCCTTGAGGGATTCGACCGGATCAACGCGGCACTCAATTCGGCCACCGCCGAGTGTCACACGGAGATGCTGACGATCCAGCCGGGCGGCGGCCGCCCCGCCGACGCCCTCATGCAGGCGCTGGAGCGCGACAGGCCGCTCACCGACCGCGGGGTGCGCATCCGCACGCTGTACCAGCACACCGCACGGCACAGCCAGGGCACGCTCGCCTATGTGGAGCGCATATCCGGCGGCCGGATCCAGGTCCGCACCCTCGAGGAACTCATCGAGCGGCTGATCATCTTCGACCGGACCGTCGCCTTCATACCGGCCAGCGACGACCGGCGGGTCGCCCTCGAACTCCGTCACCCCGGCCTGGTGCTGTACCTGAGCAAGGTCTTCGAGCAGCTCTGGCAGCGCGCGGTCCCGCTCACCGAGGACGTCCCGAACGATGTCGGCCCCAACGGCATCACCGGCGTACAGCGTTCCATCGCCAAACTGCTCATCGAGGGGCACGTGGACGAGGCAATAGCCCGCCGCCTGGGCATGAACGTCCGTACCTGCCGCGCCCACATCGCCAAGCTGGCCTCCGCCCTCGGCAGCGGGAGCCGGGCTCAACTCGGCTTCCTGATAGCGCAGTCGGGACTCCTGGACCAGCCCGAGGGAGGGGAGTGACCCCGGCTGCCGTCAGACCGCCGGCCCCGTCTCCCCGGGCGGTGGAAGCCGGACCCGGCCCGCCGTCCTCAACGGCCGGTCGGGGATCCGCGGTCGGGGACCGCGGGGGCTCCCGAGACCACCTCCGCGACGGTGACCGCCTCGAGTCCGGGGGAACGCTGAGGCCCGTCCAGCCCCGCCTGAGCGATCCGCACGCCCAACTGCGTCCGGCTCGCCGCGCCCAGCGTCTCCGACAGCCGGGCGATGTGCGCCCGGCACGTCCGCACGCTGATGCCCAGGCGTTCCGCGACGACCGCGTCCTGGTGGCCCTCGGCCAGCAGTGCCGCGATGGACCGCTCCCGATGGGTGATCCCCTCGATGCCCGTCGCGGGCATCGGCGAGGTCAGCGGGATTCCCAGCCGCCACAGCCGCTCGAAGACCGTCACCAAGTAGTCGACCAGCGCCGGGTGGCGCAGCTCAAGGGCGATCGTGCGGTCGGAGTTCGCGGGGATGAAGGCGACCGTGCGGTCGAAGAGGATGAGCCGTTCGACGACCTCGTCGAGGGTACGGGCCTCCGCCGCGTCGCCCATCAACTCCATGTAGTTCAACAGGCCTTGGCCGTGCCGGGCCACGTGGGTGTACAGATCGCGCATGCGTACCCCGCGCCGCCGCATCTCCAGTGCCCGGTGCAGGCCCTCGACGAGTTCGTCCTCGCGCCGGATGCCGCCCGGCTGCACCGTCAGGACCTCACGGGTGCACTCCTCGGTCGCCTTGTCCATGGCGGCGTGGATCCGCGGCAGCCCGTCGAGGACACGGATCGCCACCCCTTCGGCCGGCGCCCGCACCCGGCCGCCGAGGCCCGCGTACCACTCGAAGGCCGACACCGCGTCGCCCACCCGCGCCTGGCTCGCGCTGACTTCCTCGTACACACCGCGCAGGAGCCGGGTCATGACCTCCTGGGGCGAGGTCGGCACCAGCCAGCCCATGTCGTCCGGATCGGGGTGCAGCAGCGCCAGTTCCAGCAGGCAGGGCACCGCCTCGGCGTCCTCGCGGGGCACCCGGCCACGCCGCACGGCCCGGGAGTACACCCGGTCGCCCGCATCGCACAGTCGGTCAGCGCCGTGCGGATGCCTGTCCGTCCCGTGCCCGGCCATCTCCCACCCCTGGCTCCAGCTCCAACCCCTGGCGTGCAGCCCCGCGTCAGGGCGTCCTCCGCAGCGCAACTATGCGCGGACGCGTCCTGCATCGCAACAAGGCTGTATCACCCAGCGGCGTCCGTTCGCCCCGTCCCATCCGCATAAAGCACGACCTCCACCGCACTCGCTGCAACAAGCTGAAGGGGGTGTCACCCGGACGTCCGCCGCATCGCGGAACGGCCCGTGTGAGCACGCCGGGCCACGGCCGGGCCTCGGCGCCCGAGGCACAACTACCTTTGTTATCGCGGAACTTGGGATGGCACGGATGGTGTCCCCGGAGCCGAAGGCCACGCCGCGGACGCCGAAGCGGAGGCTACGAGGGGCCGACGGCCGTGACAGAAAGTTCACGGGGACCGTAGATCGCGTGAGCGGCACCCGTGGCGAGCGCCCAGTAACGGTCGCCGTAGGACCAATGCCACCACTCGGTCGGGTAGTTGACGAGGCCCGCGGCGGTCAGCGCGTCGGCCAGGAGCCGGCGGTGGGCACGCGCCGTCCCGCCGATGCCCTCCGCTGCGGTGTAACAGGCGCCGTCGCTGTCCTCGGGGTTCGCGTTCACGCGCGTACCCATGTCCAGTTCCCGGCCGTCGGCGTCCACGAGGGTGAGGTCGACGGCGGCGCCCGCGCTGTGCGGGGCGATCTCCGGCGGGGACACATAGCGGCTCGCCGCGTCGCGCAGGCGCCCGGCGTCCCACTCGGGGTGGTCCGCGCGCAGTCCGGCGGCGTACCGGTCGAAGTGGAGCCGCTGCGTCGAGGGCGGGCGGTAGCCCTCGACGAACAGCAGCCGCACACCGTCCGGCAGCAGGTCCCCCGCCGCCACGAGCCGGTTCAGCACCCCTTCGCGCAGATGCGCGTACGCCCCGGTGTCGTCGCCTCTGCGGGCGTCGACGGGGAACGGGTCCTCCGTCCGTACGTCGAGGAGCGGCTCGCCACAGTCCACGACGGGTATCGCGGCGATCTTCGGGTCGGACATCAACACGATCGAGGGCATGCGGGGATCATGCCGGATCGGCGCGTACGGCCCCAGGGGGGCGCGGGAAGTCCGGGTGCGCGCCCGGGCCAGGGCGCGCGGGTGCCGTGCGGTCAGACGGCCGCACAGGTCCCCTGACGGGCCCCGGGCCGCCCGCCACCCGGTCGTCCGGGCCCGGGCCCCGTGCCCGTCGCGCAGGGAGGCGCCGGGCGGGGCGGGTCGGTCGCGCAGGGCGCCGGTCGGGGTACCCGCCCGAGTGGTCGCCGAGACGCCACCCGGAGTGCCCGCCGAGGTGTCCGCCTGGGCGCCCGCCAGAATGGCCGCCGAGGCGCCGCCCAGGGTGCCCGCCGAGGCGCCGACCGGAGTAGCCGCCAAGGTGTCTGCCTGGGCGCCAGCCGAGGTGTCTGCCGGAGTGGCCGCCGTGGCGCCAGCCTGGGTGCCAGCCGGAGTAGCCGCCAAGGTGTCCGCCTGGGTGCCCGCCCAGGCGGACACGGAGCGGCCCCGGGTGCCGGTGCGCGCTCATGGCGCGCACCCGCAGCCGGGGCCGGAACCGTGCTGGTCCGTGCCCGCCGCCTCGGTCACGAGACAGCCGGGCGGACGTCCTACTTGATGCCGAGCGAGTTGCAGGCCGCCCTGTAGGGCGCCGTGCAGATCTGCTTGACGGTGTAGATGCTGTCCTGGACGACCGTGTTCTCGATGTTGTCCGTGGTGAGGTCCACCACGGGCACGAGCTGGGACGGGATGTCCTTGTTGGTGGGGCTGCTGACCTTGTCGCGGGTGAGCGCGTCGAACTCGATCGAACGGCCCTGGACCCGGGCGACCGCCATCTCGGCGGCGGCGCTGGCCTCCTGCGGGTACGACTTGTACACGCTCATGAACTGGTCGCCCTTGATGATCCGCTGCACGGCGACGAGCTCGGAGTCCTGACCGGTGACCGGCGGCACCTTGCTGACGCCCGCGGCCTTGAAGGCGTCGATGACCGCGCCCGCGATGCCGTCGTTGGCGGCGTAGACACCGGCGATGTTGCTCAGACCGATGTCCTGGATGGACTTCTCCATGTTGGCCTTGGCGTTGACCGGGTCCCAGTCCTTGGTGTCGTACTTGCTCGCGATGATCACCTTGTCCTGGAGCTCGGACATGGCGCCGGCCTTGAACTGCGCCGCGTTCGGGTCGGTCAGCGAGCCGTTCATCATGACGATCTTCTTCGAGGCCGAGTTGGTGCCCAGCGCGCCGACCAGGGCCTTGCCCTGGACCTCGCCGACCAGCTCGTTGTCGAAGGAGATGTACGCGTCGATCGGACCCTGCGCCAGACGGTCGTAGGCGATGACCGGGATACCGGCCTCCTTCGCCTTGCGGACGCCCTTCGCGATGGTCACCGAGTCCACCGAGTCCACGAGGATGACGTCGACCTTGTCGTCGACCATCTGCTGCATCTGACGCAGCTGCTTGGCGCCGTCCTGCTCGGCGTTGGCGTAGACGACGTCACCCTTGTGATCGGTGAGCTTCTGAACCTGCTCGCGGATGATCGGGTAGTCAAACTTCTCGTAACGGGTGTTCTCCTTCTCCGGAAGGAGCAGGCCCACCTTGATGTCGTCGCCCTTCGTGGGGCTTGCCGAGGTGCCGTTCCCGCCGAGTCCGACCATGCCGCAGCCCGAGAGGGTGACGGCCATGGCGGAGGACGCCAGGGATATGACGGTACGGCGGAGGCCGGTGTTACGAGTGTTCACATCAGGTGCCTTCCGGGCGAGGTTGCAGCATTGCGACCCAGGTGGCTGAAAGCCAACGCGGCGATCACCTCAGCGTCAAGGAGTAATCACTTAACGAGATGGCAACGGCGTTTCGTGTTCCACAAGTGAACACGACGGGAAAAGACTACGCCCATCCTTCCACCAATCCCCTCAGCTTCACCTTCTGTCATTCACAGGTACAACCAACTCCCGTGCGTGGGAGTCGTGATCGTCAACGGATTTTTAACCACCGTTGACGATCAGGCAGACAGAAGGAACGCATGACCAGAGCCACCGGCACGAAGGGCGCCCTCTCCTCGGCCCTCGTGCTCGCCATCGCGGGCGGACCGCTCACGGCAGTCGGCACAGCCGCCTCCGCAGTGACCAACTGCACATCGCCTTTCTATAAGCGGCAGTTCTACGCGAACACCGCATTCTCGGGCACTCCGAAAAAGACGGACTGCGACTCCGCGATCGACCAGAACTGGGGTTCCGGCGCGCCCGCGTCGGGTCTGCCCGCCGACAACTTCGGCGTCCGCTGGACGGTGACCCGCGACTTCGGCTCGGGCGGCCCCTTCACCCTCCCGCTCTCGGCCCAGGACGGAATACGGGCCTATCTGGACGACACACGCAAAGTCGACCTCTGGAAGAACGTTTCGGCCACTCAGTCAAAAACGGTCAACCTCACCATTCCGTCCGGAAAACACACACTGCGCGTCGATTTCGTCAACTGGACAGGCAAGGCAAACGTCACTTTCGCCTACAAACCCACCACTTCCCCCGGTGCCGACAAGATCAAGCCGCTTGTGCCCACGGGTTCTTCGGCCACGTACGACTCCGCCACGGGCAGGGCGAAGGTCTCCTGGTCCAAGAACCAGGAGATGGACCTCGCGGGATACCGCGTCCTCCGCCGCCTCAAGGGCAGCACCACGTGGACGCGACTGACCACCACGACCGCGACCTCGTACACCGACGCGCCCCTCCCGATGACCGGCGACACCTACTACTACGAGGTCCGCGCCTACGACAAGGCGGGCAACGAGTCCGCCGGCACGACGGACCGCCCGGTGACCACCGTCGACCGGACGGCGCCGGCGCGCGTCACCGGCCTGTCGGCCGAGGGCACCACCGCGGGCAACGTCCTGACGTGGCAGGCCTCCTCGAAGGACGTCGACCACTACGAGGTGTGGGGCGCGCCGCTCGGACAGAGCGACCCCGACGGTCCCCAGCCCGTGTTCGGGACGTCCTTCACGGACCCGGTCGCGCCGGTGGGGACCGGCTACCGGTACACCGTCCAGGCCGTCGACGGCGCCGGGAACATCTCCCCCGTCTCCGACGCCGTGACCGTCACGCGCCCGGAGGCGTCCACGGCGCCCGCGCCGTCCGCGCCCGTGGGCACGCCCGCCGACGCCTCCACCCACGTCACCTGGACCCCGGCGGACGATCCCGAGGCGCAGGTCACCGGGTTCCACGTCTACCGCCGTACGAGCCCTCAGGGCGCCTGGACCCTGCTGGGCGGCGCCGGAGCGTCGGCCGCCTCCTACGAGGACACCTCCGCCCCGAAGGGCGCCGCGTTCTACTACGTCGCCTCGGTCGACAGCGGGGGAGCCGAGTCGGCGCCCTCCGGGCAGGCCGCCGTCGACCGGCTGACCGCGGCCACCGCCACCGGACCCGCCGCGCCGCGGCTGAGCGTGGTCTCCGAAGGGGGTACGCGCTTCCCCATCACTGTCGGCGTGCGGCCCGGGACGGGTGACGAGGGACGGCTGCTGAAGGGGTACTCCTGGGACGTCTCCGGCGCCTGCGGCTTCAGCGGCACCCGGTTCACCGCGTCGGACACCCTCTCCTGGACCCCGCCGTACACGGGCCCGTGCACCGTCGCGGTCCGGGCGGTGGACGCCTACGGACGGGTGGGCGAGTCGGCCTCCTCCGTCGAGGTCATGGTCGGCCGCTGACCATGTGACGGCATGCGAAGGGGCCCGGAGGCCATCGGCCTCCGGGCCCCTTCGGGGTGTCCGGGTCCTACTCGGGCGACCGCTTGGGGCGCCACACCACCAGCGCGCTGGTCTGCTGGACCTCCTGGTACGGGACCAGGTCCCGGCGGTAGGAGGCGTGCACGGCGGCCTCGCGCTGCCGCATGGCGGCCGCGGCGCCGTCGAGGGCCGACTCCATCTCCGCGACACGGGACTGGAGCGCGGCCACCTGGTTCTCCAGCTCGATGATGCGCTTGATGCCGGCCAGGTTGATGCCCTCGTCCTGCGACAACTGCTGGACGGTGCGCAGCAGCTCGATGTCGCGGGCCGAGTAACGACGGCCCCGGCCCGCCGTGCGGTCGGGGGAGACCAGACCGAGCCGGTCGTACTGACGCAGTGTCTGCGGGTGCAGTCCGGAGAGCTGGGCCGCCACCGAGATGACGTAGACCGGAGTCTCCTCGGTCAGTTCGTACGGGTTGCGTCGACGACCGGTCGTGTCCATGGCTCCGTCATGCTCCCTTCGCGGCCTGGAACAGCTCCGCCCGCGGATCCTCACCCGCGGTCGCCTCGCGATACGCCTCCAGAGCGTCACGAGCCTTGCCGGACAGGTCCTGGGGAACCGTCACTTCGACGGTGACCAGGAGGTCGCCCCGCGTGCCGTCCTTGCGGACCGCGCCCCTGCCCCGGGCGCGCATGGTGCGTCCGTTGGGCGTGCCCGGCGGCAGCTTCAGAGTCACCGGGGGGCCGCCCAGGGTCGGCACCTTCACCTCGCCGCCGAGTGCCGCCTCCGCGAAGGTGACGGGCACGGTGACGGTGAGGTTGTCCTCCTTGCGGCCGAAGACCGGGTGGGCGTCCACGTGGACCGTGACGTACAGGTCGCCGGACGGGCCGCCCCGCTCGCCGGGCGCGCCCTTGCCGCGCAGCCGGATCCGCTGGCTGTCGCTGACGCCCGCCGGGATCCGGACCTGCATGGTCCGGGACGACTTGGCCCGGCCGCTGCCCTTGCAGATCTCGCAGGGGTTCTCCGAGATCAGGCCGCGGCCCTTGCAGTCCGGGCACGGGTCGGTGAGCGAGAAGCCACCGCCCGAGCCGCGGGCGACCTGGCCGGTGCCGACGCACGTCGGGCACACGCGCGGTGTGCCGTTCGCGTCGCCGGTGCCCGAACAGGCCTTGCAGGGCGCCTGCGAGGTCATGCGCAGCGGAACGGTCGCGCCGTCCACCGCCTCCGTGAAGGAGAGCGTGACCTCGGTGTCGATGTCCTGGCCGCGCCGGGGCTGCGTACGGGTGCCCGTGGTGGCGCCCCCGCGGTTGAACAGGCCCCCGAAGACGTCACCTATACCGCCGCCGAAGCCGCCGGCTCCTCCCGCTCCCTGGCCCTGGCCCTGGGCGCCGCCTCCGAAGAGGTCACCCAGGTCGAAGTTGAAGTTGCCGCCGCCGGCGCCGGGACCCGGCCGGAAGCCACCGTTGCCGAAGAGGGCGCGTGCCTCGTCGTACTCCTTGCGCTTCTTGGGGTCGCCGAGCACGTCGTTCGCCTCGGAGATCTCCTTGAAGCGCTCCTCGGCCTTGGCGTTGCCCTTGTTGGCGTCCGGGTGGAACTCGCGGGCGAGCTTCCGGTACGCCTTCTTGATCTCGGCCTCGGTGGCGTCCTTGGGGACGCCGAGGACCTTGTAGAAGTCCTTCTCGATGAAGTCCTTGGTGCTCATCCCCGACGTCCCTCCTCCCTCGTCCGTTCAAGCTCAGCCCTCGTCCGGGCCACCGCTCTCCTTGTCCTCGACCGCCTCGGCCGATTCCTCGGCCTTGACCGTCTGCGCCCCGGGCTGCGGCTCGGCGACGGCCACCCGCGCGGGGCGGATGGTGCGCTCGCCGAAGCGATACCCCGGCTGCAGAATCGCCACGCACGTCGTCTCCGTGACGTCCGGCGCGTACGAGTGCATCAGGGCCTCGTGGATCGTCGGGTCGAAGGGCTCGCCCTCCTTGCCGAACTGCTGGAGCCCCATCTTCGCCGCGACGGTCTCCAGCGATTCGGCGACGGACTTGAATCCGCCGACGAGCTCGCCGTGATCCCGCGCGCGGCCGATGTCGTCGAGTACGGGCAGGAGCTCGGTCAGGAGGCTCGCGACGGCGACCTCCCGGACCGCGATCCGGTCGCGCTCGACACGGCGGCGGTAGTTCTGGAACTCGGCCTGGAGCCGCTGGAGGTCCGCGGTGCGCTCGGTGAGCGCCATGCGGGCCTGGTCCAGCTGGGCCGTCAGGCCGACCAACTGTGCTGCTGCGTCCCCGTCCGGGGCCGCCGCCCCCTCCGCAGAGGGGGTGGCGGACTGCGGCTCGGCGTCGTCAGAGGTGGCGCCGGAAGGGACGTCGGGCTGCTCTTCGTAGCCCGGGGTCTCCTCCGTCACGCGGCACCGTCCCGGCGGTCCTCGTCGACGATCTCGGCGTCGACGACATCGTCGTCGGCCTTCGGGGCCTCGGCGCCGTGGGCGTCGCCACCCGCGGCCTGCGCGGCCTGGGCGTCGGCGTACATGGCCTGGCCGAGCTTCTGCGAGACCGCGGCGACCTTCTCCGTGGCGGTGCGGATCTCGGCGCTGTCCTCGCCCTTGAGCGCGGCCTTCAGCTCCTCGACGGACGCCTCGACCTCGGTCTTGATGTCGCCGGGGACCTTGTCCTCGTTGTCCTTGAGGAACTTCTCCGTCTGGTAGACGAGCTGCTCGCCCTGGTTGCGGGTCTCGGCGGCCTCGCGGCGGGCGTGGTCCTCGTCCGCGTACTTCTCGGCCTCCTGGCGCATCCGGTCGACCTCGTCCCTCGGCAGCGAGGAGCCGCCGGTGACGGTCATCTTCTGCTCCTTGCCCGTGCCGAGGTCCTTCGCGGTCACGTGCATGATGCCGTTGGCGTCGATGTCGAAGGCGACCTCGATCTGCGGGACACCGCGCGGGGCCGGCGGCAGACCGGTCAGCTCGAACATCCCGAGCTTCTTGTTGTACGCCGCGATCTCGCGCTCGCCCTGGTAGACCTGGATCTGCACGGACGGCTGGTTGTCCTCGGCCGTCGTGAAGATCTCGGAGCGCTTGGTCGGGATCGTGGTGTTGCGCTCGATGAGCTTGGTCATGATCCCTCCCTTGGTCTCGATACCGAGGGACAGCGGGGTCACGTCGAGGAGCAGGACGTCCTTGACCTCACCCTTGAGGACACCGGCCTGGAGGGCCGCGCCGATGGCGACGACCTCGTCCGGGTTCACACCCTTGTTGGCCTCGTTGCCACCGGTCAGCTCCTTGACGAGCTCGGCGACGGCGGGCATACGGGTGGAGCCGCCGACGAGAACGACGTGGTCGATCTCGGACAGCTGGATGCCGGCGTCCTTGATGACGTTGTGGAACGGCGTCTTGCAGCGCTCCAGAAGGTCGGCCGTCAGCTGCTGGAACTGGGCGCGCGTGAGCTTCTCGTCCAGGTGCAGCGGGCCCTCGGCGGAGGCCGTGATGTAGGGCAGGTTGATCGAGGTCTCGGTGGACGAGGACAGCTCGATCTTGGCCTTCTCTGCGGCCTCACGCAGACGCTGGAGCGCCATCTTGTCCTTGGCGAGGTCCACGCCGTGACCGGAGCGGAACTGCTGCACCAGGTAGTCGACGACGCGCTGGTCCCAGTCGTCACCACCGAGGTGGTTGTCACCGTTGGTGGCCTTCACCTCGACGACGCCGTCACCGATCTCCAGGAGGGACACGTCGAACGTGCCGCCACCGAGGTCGAAGACGAGGATCGTCTGGTCGTCCTTGTCGAGGCCGTACGCCAGGGCGGCGGCGGTCGGCTCGTTGACGATACGAAGGACGTTGAGACCGGCGATCTCACCGGCTTCCTTCGTCGCCTGACGCTCGGAGTCGTTGAAGTACGCCGGGACGGTGATGACCGCGTCGGCCACCTTCTCGCCCAGGTACGCCTCCGCGTCGCGCTTCAGCTTCTGCAGGATGAAGGCGCTCATCTGCTGCGGGTTGAAGCTCTTGCCGTCGAGCTCGATCTTCCAGTCCGTGCCCATGTGACGCTTCACCGAACGGATGGTCCGGTCCACGTTCGTGACCGCCTGGCGCTTGGCGACCTCGCCGACGAGCACCTCACCGTTCTTCGCGAAGGCGACGACGGACGGCGTGGTCCTGGCGCCCTCGGCGTTGGTGATGACGGTGGGCTCGCCGCCCTCCAGAACGCTGACGACCGAGTTCGTCGTGCCCAGGTCGATGCCGACCGCACGTGCCATTTCAATTCCTCCAACAATGACTTGAGTGGAACGGACTCAAGTGTGCACGACACCCGCCTCCCGGTCAACAGACATGAGCCTCAGGGGCTCAACTCTTATCCGCTCCTTACACGCATGGCGGCTCTGACCTGCTCCTTTCGCGCAGAGTCAGTGCACCTTCACCGGCCCCGGAGCCTCCGGACGGGGCCGTCCGGGTCTGCCCAGAGATCTCGGGGCGGGTCCCCCGGGCGCGGGGATCGCATGCGGATGCGGGCGGCGCGGGCGGGGTCCCGGACGCAGGGCCCCCACGACGGCGACCAGCGCCACGGCACCGGCCGGCCACCAGGCGGCTCCCGCCCCCAGCCACCCGAGATCGATGAGCAGCCCCACGAGCGCACCCGCGAACGCGGCGAGCCCCGTCACGACCATGACCCCCTGCCGGGTGAGCCCGGCCCGCCGCAGCCGGTGCGCCAGATGGTCCTGCGCCGGGCGCAGCAACGGCCGCCCCGCCCGCCGCCGCGACACGAGGACGAGGACGGCGTCGGCACTGGCCACGGCAGTCAGCGCGAACCCGGCGCCGAACCCGGGCCCGGCGGGCCGCTCGGCGTGCACCTGAACGACCGCCGCGGCCAGCACGAACCCGGCGAACAGCGAGCCGCACCGCCCCGGCGCGATCCGGGCCGGAGGCCATCCGTGCATCAGGAAGCCGGTGAGGGCGGCGGCCAGCACGCTGAGCAGCGCCGCGAGCCCGTCCATGATCTCGGCGGCCGCGCACCCGCTGAGCGCGAACGCGGTGATGACGCCGACCGTCCCCATCACCCCGTCGGCGTGGTCGAGCGAGCGGAAGGCCTGCGTGACGAAGACGATCCAGGCCACGGCCAGCGCCCCGGCGGGCATTCCCAGTTCGTCATAGGGGACGGTCAGCGCGGCGGCGACCGCGACACCGGCGGCGCACACCACGGGGGGCACGGGCAGCAGATCGGCGGCCAGGCCGAGCAGGGCGACCACGATCCCGGCGACCAGCAGCCGTCCGGCCTCCGGCCCGAGCGGGGCGGCGCCGGTCCAGTCCCCGGCCCAGCCGACGAGCGCCGTCCCGCCCACCACGGCCACCCCGCCGAGCAGGGGGACCGGCCGCCCTCTCCCGGGCGCCCGGGGTTTCGCCCGGCGCGCGGGAAGCCCCGTTCCGTCGACCGCGCCGAAGCGCAGGGAGAGCGACCGCAGCAGCGCGGCGAGCGCGGCGGTCAGGAGCAGAGCGGCGGTGGCGGCCGTGATTCCGTACAGCACGTCGCCAATTTAGGGGTAATTGTCACAGTATTGGGTGAATAACACGATCGGGTTTACGTGTCCTGCCGCCCCTGGGCGAACCGGACCTTCTGCCCGGCCCCCGCACGGCCACTCAGGCTTCCCTCAGCGACGCAGATCACCGCACCTCTGGCTACAGTGCGGCGGAGGAAGTGGGTAGTCTCAGACGGACTGCATAAGTTACCGCTTAGTAATCACCTTCGAGGTCACTCTCGAAGCAACACCTCGCAGGCCCGAGGAGCCCCCGAATGCAACTCGCCGCGATCATTGTGTCGCTGGTCCTGACCGTGGTCGGCGTCGCGCTGATCGCGCGGGCCGTCGCGCAGATCTACCGGTTCATCAAGCTCGGCCAGCCCGTACCCGCCGGCAGCCGCACCGACGACTGGAAGGCCCGCAGCGTCACGCTGGCCAAGGAGTTCGTCGGCCACACCCGTATGAACCGGTGGGGGATCATCGGCGTCGCGCACTGGTTCGTGGCCGTCGGCTTCCTGACCCTGGGCCTGACGATCGTCACGGCCTACGGTCAGCTGTTCAAGGCCGACTGGACGCTGCCGATCGTCGGCGGCTGGCTCCCGTACGAGCTCTACACCGAGTTCATCGCGCTGTTCACGACGCTCGGCATCATCGTGCTGATCGCGGTCCGCCAGCTGAACCGGCCGTCGAAGCCGGGCCGCAAGTCGCGCTTCGCCGGCTCCAAGACGGGCCAGGCCTACTTCGTCGAGGCCGTGATCCTCGTCATCGGCCTCGCGATCATGACCCTGCGCGGCCTGGAGGGCGCGATCCACGGTGTCGACCACTACGAGGCCGCGTACTGGGCCTCGTACCCCCTGGTCGCCGCCTTCAAGGGCCTGAGCTACGGAACGCTGCAGAACCTGGTCTACCTGACCGCCATGATCAAGCTCGGCGTCACCATGGGCTGGGCGATCACGGTCGGCCTGAACACCAACATGGGTGTCGCCTGGCACCGCTTCCTCGCCTTCCCCAACATCTGGTTCAAGCGCGACGCCAAGGGCGCGACCGCCCTCGGCGAGCTGCTCCCGATGACCAGCGGCGGCAAGGCCATCGACTTCACCGACCCCGGTGAGGACGACGTCTTCGGCGTCTCCCAGGTCGAGCAGTTCTCCTGGAAGGGCCTGCTCGACTTCTCCACCTGCACCGAGTGCGGCCGCTGCCAGTCGCAGTGCCCCGCCTGGAACACCGGCAAGCCGCTCTCCCCCAAGCTCCTCATCATGTCGCTGCGCGACCACGCGCACGCCAAGGCCCCGTACCTGCTGGCCGGCGGCGGCAAGAACATGGAGGGCGAGGAGAAGGCGTCCGAGGAGCAGCTCAAGGACGTCCCCGCGGCCGCCCTCGCCGAGGCCGAGCGCCCGCTGATCGGCACCGCGGAAGAGAACGGCGTCATCGACCCGGACGTCCTGTGGTCCTGCACCACCTGCGGCGCCTGCGTCGAGCAGTGCCCGGTGGACATCGAGCACATCGACCACATCGTCGACATGCGCCGCTACCAGGTGATGATCGAGAGCGCGTTCCCGTCCGAGGCGGGCACGATGCTCAAGAACCTGGAGAAGAAGGGCAACCCCTGGGGGCTGGCCAAGAAGCAGCGGCTGGAGTGGACCAAGGAGGTCGACTTCGAGATCCCCGTCGTCGGCCGCGACATCGAGGACCTCAGCGAGGTCGAGTACCTGTACTGGGTCGGCTGCGCCGGCGCTCTGGAAGACCGCGCCAAGAAGACGACGAAGGCCTTCGCCGAGCTGCTGCACATGGCGGGCGTCAAGTTCGCGATCATGGGCGGCGACGAGAAGTGCACCGGTGACTCCGCCCGCCGCCTCGGCAACGAGCCCCTGTTCCAGGAGCTCGGCATGGAGAACGTCGCGGCACTGAACATGGCGTTCGGCGAGGAGACGGACGACGAGGGCAACACCACCCCCGAGTCCAGGAAGCCGAAGTCGGCGAAGAAGATCGTCGCCACCTGCCCGCACTGCCTCAACACCATCGGCAACGAGTACCCGCAGCTCGGCGGCGACTACGAGGTCATCCACCACACCCAGCTGCTCCAGCACCTCATCGACGAGGGCAAGCTGCTCCCGGTGACTCCGGTGGAAGGGCTCATCACCTACCACGACCCGTGCTACCTGGGCCGCCACAACAAGATCTACACGCCCCCGCGCGAGATCATGTCCGCCGTCCCGGGCCTGCGCCAGCAGGAGATGCACCGCCACAAGGAACGCGGCTTCTGCTGCGGTGCCGGTGGCGCGCGGATGTGGATGGAGGAGCGGATCGGCAAGCGCATCAACAACGAGCGTGTCGACGAGGCTCTGTCGCTGAACCCCGACATCGTCTCCACCGCCTGCCCGTTCTGCCTCGTCATGCTGACCGACTCGGTCAACGGCAAGAAGAACGACGGCCAGGCCAAGGAGTCCGTCCAGGTCGTCGACGTCGCCCAGCTTCTCCTCGACTCCGTCAGGACCCCGGTCGAGGAAGAGCCCCCGGCGGGCGCGGCCGAGTCGGAGAGCGAGCCGGAGCCCGAGCCGGTGAAGTAGCCGGCCCCGGCCGGCCCAGCCGTCCGACAGGACTGTCCGACCCGGCTGTCCGCCCCAGCCGCCTGACCCGGCTGTCAGGCGCAGCCGGCCGCCCTGATCCGATCGGTACGACCGACACCCCCGTGCTCTCCGGAGCGCGGGGGTGTCGCCGTGTCCCGAGAGCGAAAAAAACCGAACTCACGTACAACCCTTACCTGCCACCAGCGGTCTCCTGTTCGCCGATCAGTCAGTGAACTGCCGTACAACTCCAGGCGAACACAGACGCTCGGATCCCATTGACAGGGGACGCGCGCCCAGCGTCCCCGCATGCCGCAGGAGAATCCCGCATGCATATGCGTCACCCGCACCACGTGCGACTCGCCCTCGCGACGGCAACGGCTGCCGCGCTGACGGGCGGTCTGCTCACCTTCTCGGCCGCGACCGCGACCGCCGCGGACTCCACGACGGTCCCGCAGGCCGACTTCAACGGCGACGGCATCGGCGACGTGGCCGTCTCGGCGCACGGCGCCTACGTCAGCGGTCACTCGGGCGCGGGCCAGATCGTCGCCCTCTACGGCACCGCCACCGGCGTGTCGTCCGCCAAGCGCTCCACGATCAGCCAGAACACCACCGGTGTCCCCGGCACCGCCGAGGCCGGGGACGGTTTCGGCGGTGAGACGGCGTACGCCGACTTCAACAACGACGGGTACGACGACCTCGCCGTCGCCTCCCCCTGGGAGAAGGTCGGCACCGACACCAACGGCGGCGCCCTCGCCATCCTCTGGGGCTCCGCGAGCGGCCTCACCGGCAAGAGCGTCGACGTCCCGGACCCGTCCCCCTCCTCGCACGACTACTGGGGCAAGGACCTGGCCGCCGGCGACTTCGACGGCGACGGCAAGGCCGACCTCGCGGTCGGCAGCTCCGCGAGCACGATCTACGTCTACAAGGGCGGCTTCAGCACGGCCGGCACCCCCGGGGCCCGTACGACGATCAAGCCCCCCATCCAGTCGGGCACCAACGACCACCCCTACGGCCCGCTCAGCCTGACCGCGGGTGACGTGAACGGCGACGGCAGGACCGACCTGATCGTCGACGGCTTCGAGACGCAGACCGACATCGGCTGGAACACGAACTACTACGTGCCCGGCACCGCGAGCGGTCTGAGCGTGGCGTCCGCCAAGGCCCTCAAGCCGGGCATGATCACCGCCGTCGGTGACATCAACGGCGACGGCTTCGGCGACATCGTCAGCGGCGCGGGCTGGGACGCCACCACGGACGACGGGCTCGAGCTCCCGGACGCCTCCAACGGCGGCCAGGTGAACATCACCTACGGCTCGGCGTCCGGCCCGGCCGGCACGACCGAGGTCACCCAGAACAGCGGCAGCGTCCCGGGCACCTCGGAGAAGGGCGACGCCTTCGGCTGGGACCTGGACATGGGCGACGTCAACGGAGACCGCTACCAGGACCTGGTCGTCTCGACCCCGAACGAGGACATCGACGGCGTCACCAACACGGGGATGGTCACCGTCCTGTACGGCTCCGCGACCGGCGTCAACGTCTCCTCCGGCACCCAGGCGTTCGCGCAGAGCACGGCGGGTGTCCCCGGCAACGACGAGAAGGGCGACCTGTTCGGCGCGGACGTCAAGCTCGACGACGTCAACGGCGACGGCAAGGCCGACCTGCTCGTCGGCTCGTACGAGAACGCCGCCAACGGCGCGGTCACGTACCTCCCCTCGAACGGCAGCAAGATCACCACCACCGGCTCCCGCACCGTCTCGCCGAGCACGTCGGGCGTCTCGACGTCGGGCACCCCGCAGTTCGGCGCCATCTTCGCCGACTGACCGAGTTCACTCCCAGGGCTGATCCCGGTCACCCCCGAACGGCCGAACTGTCGAACAGCCGAAGTCGTTTCATACGGTCGACGTTGTTTCGTACGGTCGAGGTTTCGAACAGTCGAAGTTTCGAACCGATGCTCGCGCGGCGACCAGGCCACTCGCCCCGAGGGGCCGCCCGTCCCCGGGTGGCCCCTCTCCCCGCACGCCGGGCCCGTACCGCTCACGGGCCCGGCGTGCCCCCTCTTTACTGTCTTCCGGGGTCCCGACCCTCCCCGCTCTCCGCGCATTCCGTCGAACAAGCGCTCCCGTAAGGGCCGCCCGGAGTGCCCCTTAGGGGATGTCACAGCTCGGACCCAATGCCCGGCCCGTTGCCCCGGGCCCGGCACGTCACTCTTCGGGACCAGGTACGTTCGATAACGTGGCTGGATTCAGGATCGGACGCGGCGGCCGGGACAACCGTGCCCCGCAAGCGCGACCGCAACAACAATCGCCGTACGGGCAGGCACCCCAGGGACGTGGGCAGCAGTCCCCCCAGGGGGGCGGGCAGCCGTCCTCCCAGGGAGGCGGGCAGCAGCCGTACGGCTATCCGCCCGCGCCGCCGCAGCCGCAGTACGGGGGACAGCCGCCGTACGGCGGACAGCAGGGCGGTCAGCCCTACCGCGGCGGACAGCAGGGCGGCTGGCCCCAGGGCGGCGGGCACGGCGGCGGACACGGCGAGCCGGAGTACTTCGGCGACGGTCACCCGCAGCAGGGCCCGGACCCGTACGCCGCGAACAGCCCTGGCCACACCCAGGCCTTCTCGATCGGCGAGGACCCGTACAACCAGGGCGAGACCTACCGTGCGGGCCAGGCGGCCGCGCCACCGGTCGGCCCGCGGCTGCACTGGAAGGACCTGCTCAAGGGCATCGTGACGGCCCCCAACCGGACCTTCCTCCAGATGCGCGACTACACGATGTGGGCCCCGGCCCTGATCGTGACGTTCCTCTACGGCCTGCTGGCGGTCTTCGGCTTCGACGGCGCCCGCCAGGACGCCATCAGCGCGACGCTCTCCAACGCCGTGCCGATCGTGCTGACGACCGCCGTCGCCCTCGTCCTCAGCACGTTCGTCCTGGGCGTGGTCACCCACAGCCTGGCCCGCCAGCTCGGCGGCGACGGCGCCTGGCAGCCCACGGTCGGCCTCTCCATGCTGATCATGTCCATCACGGACACCCCGCGGCTGCTCTTCGCCATGTTCCTCGGCGGCGACGCGTCCTTCGTCAAGCTCCTCGGCTGGATCACCTGGGTCGCCGCGGGCGCCCTGCTGACGCTGATGGTCGGCAAGTCCCACGACCTCCCGTGGCCCAAGGCCCTCGCCGCGTCATCCATTCAGCTGATCGCGATCCTGTCGATCATCAAGCTGGGCACGTTCTAGCGGCCTCCGCGCTTCCCGTACAGGGCTCACGCAGAGGCCCACGCAGACAGACAGACGACAGACGAGAGGGGCTCCCGGCACCAGGCCGGGAGCCCCTCTCGCGTTCCAGCGTTCCGGTCTGCCGTGTCAGACCTGCCATACCTGTCAGACCCGTCAGACACGGCATCCCGTTGGACCTGTCGGACCTGTCAGAGCGCGTCCTTCGACGGAGTGATCGGCTCGCCGGCCTTGCGTACCGGAGGGAGCACGCTCCAGGGGAAGTTGATCCACTCGTGGGTTCAGACTTCTTCCACACGCGCCTAGACTGGCTCCGCAGGCACACACGGTTGAGGTAAGGGAGCCAGGGCGTTGTACAAGCTGGAGACAGGTATGCGGGTGCTCCGCGTCCGCCGCATCAGCCGCGACACCGAGTCAAGTAGCTCGTTGGACCGCCAGCAGGAGCAGCAGACAGAAGCCCTCAAGGGCACCGGCTGCATCGTCGTGGACGACGTGGTGGACGCCACGGTGTCCGGGAAGATCAACCTTGATGACCGGCCCAAGCTGGGCAAGTGGATGAAGCAACCACTGTGGCACGAGTGGGACGCAATCATGGTCACGTCCTTGGACCGGATCACGAGAAACCAGGCTCACTGGGAAGCATTCGCCGAGAGATGCCACCAGGGCGGCAAGGAGATCATCTGTCTCGATGATCCTGCACTGGACATCCACACCGGCGTAGGCCGAGTGGTCGCCTATATCAAGGCATCCCAAGCCCAGGCATACCGAGAGGCAATCTCAGAGAAGCGCATAAATCAAAACGTCTCGTTCAGGGCGGCGCGACTTTGGGCAGGCGGCACATGGCCATTCGGCTACCGGCCGGTGCGCGTCAGCCATGAAGGAAAAGAAAGGTTCAAGCTCTTTCTTGACCCGGTGACTTCCGAACTGGTCCGAGAAGCCTACGAGCGGATCATCAACGACGAATGGTCACTCGGCAAGATTGCCCGCGACTGGAACGCGCGCGGAGTCCTTACTCCGAAGGATTACCAGCGGAGCGAAACGGCGATTACCAAGGGGCTCACTCCGGAGATCAGGGGAAGCAAGTGGTCCTCCAGTAACCTCGGAGCGATTTTGAAAAAGCCAGCCGTAAAGGGGCTGGCCATGCATAACGGTGAGTCCTTTAAAGAACATGGGATGGATGTCAGGTGGGCTGACCCGATCCTGACAGATGAAGAGTTTGACCGCCTCCAGGACGCATTGAAAAACATGGGAAAGAATCGAAGTGGCATCAGAGGCAACACCAATCCGATTTCAGGACTCGCGCTTTGTCCGTGCGGCTGCCGCCTCTACCCGGAAGTCAGAAACAATGCCCGCAAGGACGGCACCACTAAGGCGTACCACGTATTCCGGTGTGGATCTCGAATCCTGAACGGCACCTCGTGTGGATTCCAACCCACCTGGCCTCAAGATGTTGTTCTCAACGAACTGGAGGAAAGGTTCCTCAAGGGATACGGCGAAACTGAGATGATCGAGCGCACTTGGATTCCAGGCAAGAACAACAGGAAGCGCATTAAGGAACTAAAGGCATCAATCTCGAATCTGACTGACGCAATCGGCCAGGCTGCCTCCGCTACTGTCATTTCCAGCCTGGTAGCAGCACAGGAAACCAACTCGGGAGAACTCGCGACGCTGGAAAAGGAACCCTTCGTTTCCGGGTACTGGAAAGAGATGGGCACCGGTAAGACGTACGGCGAGATGTGGGCAGGACTCCGGGGATGGCAGGAGCGAGGGCCCTTCCTCCGGCGGGCAGGGTTCCGCATCTTGCCCGTGAAATCCGAGGGAGAAGCATTCTTCGCAGTGATCGGCGACATGACCAGTGACGCGGCCGCCGCCGATTCTGAGAACCAGTTCGACTCGAAGGAGTACGACAAGGCCGTACACGCCGCCTACCTTCAGATGATGGGGGCCCCAGACGGCATCGCTGAGTCGGTGGAAGACCTCCGAGCACTCCCACTACTGAAGCAGGCTGAACAGACGGCCTGATCCCCAGAGAAGCCCCCGGTGTCGAGCCGGGGGCTTTCTCATGCCCGCACGAATGTCCTCACGAAAAATAAGGAATCCAGCATTTGGACAGATGCAGCAAAAGATGCCTCTTGCCCAGTAATACCAAGGGCACGTGATTGTGGTCACACACCCAAAATGACCTCTCGTCTACGGCTTTCAAATCCACGGAGACTCGTACAGGATGGAAGACCGTATGACGTCCCGAGCAGTGTGACGCAGATATCCGGACCCCCCCGCACCCCCTGGCACACATATGAGAACTCACGCACACTCTCAGCAACACCACGAAACGAGTGCTGCTAAAGCTTCCGTCGACATCATCGACAAACAGCCTGAGCGCTTGTCTAAGCGCCTTTCTCGCAGCCTTCGGGCTGGCACTCTCGCTCTCTTCTCTCAGTCGTTCAGATCAAAGCTCACGACGTTGTCGACAAGGCAGACCGAAGCCACTCGCCATAGGTCGACGGCCGGTACCGAAGGACGGGCCACAACGGCACCCCTGGGCGGCTCAGACCCCCGGAGTCAGGTGTTGGATGCCGGGGAGGCCCTGAGAGGGCGGCAGGGGGAGACGCGGGCCCCCGGGGGTCTTGCCGACAACCCACTACCCCAGACATGCCGAAGGGGCCGACTCCAGAGCCGACCCCCAGGGGTCTTACTGAGCACCCATCCGGCTACTCGATTCCAGTCGAAGAGAGGGGTCCCCTCCCCCTATCCCTATTCGAGGAATCCCAGCTCCCTAGCTTTATCCAAGTGATTCTCAATAGTGCGGACATCATCCGGCAGGAAATACGACATCCTCTCGGCCGGCTCCGTGGCCCCTGTTTTACTCATTGCCGCATAAGCGGCGGACAGAGCTTTGAGGTAGTCGTCATCTATTGAATCTTTTCCATCACTCCGATAATCCCTCACTATCCGTAGCGAATCGAGAGCCGCATTCATAGCGGATGCAGACTCTGGGGGATTCGGGTGTATGAGCTTCACCTCTCGAAGCACTGAGTTCGTGATGCCGTACTCGGCGGCTCCCGACTTGCCGGTTGTGATGTGCAGCTCCGAGGGGAACGGGCCTGCCTCCGTCCAAACGGCCCGCACGGTCCAGGGGCCGATCTGCTGTGTCGTCTCTGTGCTCTCCATGCCGATGACCGTACTCCCTGGCACAGGGCCTCAACTCATGGACAGCCATTGCTACTTGCTCGCCCTCCCCCTTACTTAGTTAGTTAGGTAGAGGGACACCTAAATAAGTCTGAGAGTCGGATCACAGAACTCCCTCTTGAATCGACATCAACATGTCCCGTACAGTTGAAATTAGGAGCACGGAAGGAGCCACAACCCGCTGGAACAAACCTCCACACCTAGGTGGGAGGAGCTGGAAACCGATGGTCTGCGAGTCATTGCAGGTCAGGAATTTGCGGACATGATGTCCACTAATTACTCCTTCGGTCGTGGACGCCCGTCTGTGACGCTATTCACCCGCCGTGCCGTTCTCCTGGTGGGGATGAACTGAAGTCACTCAAAGACTTTGGTTCAGTCGGCACGGCGGTCAAGTAGCTATGCAGAGGGGCGACCCCTGGAAGGCTTCGAATTACGGGCCATCACGGCCCAATATTCTTCACCCGTCGTTCTGTACTCCTGATGGGGATGAACTGAGTTCCCTAAAGGAACCCGGTTCGGCAGGTAAGCGTGCCGCTTGAATCGGATTGGTAACCAATCAGTATTCGTTCGGCCGTGGTCGACCTTCGATGACCATCTTCACCCCTGACTCACGAGTCGGCATCAAACGATGCTGGCTCTTTTTTAATGCCCAGACACTCGACATCAACCTTTCCAAACTGTTCGCCTGACCGACACACCTATCTGAGGCACCAGCCATCGCGGCCGGTGCCTTTTTTCATGCCCAAGGAGCCAACACATGAACAACCCTTGCGACCACTGTGATACCCACGATCTCTGGGACGGGATGCATAGCAAGAATGCCGACGGCACTGGGCCCATCGGGGAGCGGTACTGCCGGAATCGACAGGAGCCTGTCTCGCATCCTGAAAAGGTCGAGTCGGTACCTACTCCCGCTGAACCCGAGAAAGCCTCGGGGAAGGGAAGGCAGAGGCATCCGAACCCCTGGCCTAAGTCCGAATGGGAGAAGGAAGTCATGGGGTGCCCCGGTATCCCGCCGTCGAAGATGGCCGCACTTTGGTCAGTGGCTCGGTTCGCCGACTGGGGTACCGGCAAGGACTCCAAGCAGCGGCAAACAATCCTGGCTGCTGCTGCCAAGAAGACTCCTCGTGCAATCCGGAAGGATCTGGATTGGTGCAGGGAGGCCGGTTGGCTTTACCGGTACGCCACCGAACGGGGAGAGGGGAAGCCGGATATTTACTGGCTCACCGTGCCGTCATGCGGTCACGGGCACAGCTTCGATGACCTCTGGGACCGGTCAGAGGAACTGTCCCAGAGCAACCACTGACCAAAAAGTTCCCCCATAACCTTGGACATTAATAACCTTGGAGAACTAGAACCTTGGAGTTCTAGTTCTTACAACTGGAGATAGATAGGGATAGCTCGACTGAGGGGTCGAGCAGCTATGGCCGCTGTTTGGCGGCCAAGTAGATATCCATACCTCAGATGCAAGGGAACCTTTGAGGTTCCCGTTATGCCTTATCGGCCAGCGGAGAGAGCTGGCCTCTATAGGGATCTCATCCTCAGACGGATCACCATTGAAGTATGCAGCTGACTAACTGTCAGCCTTATCGAAGGAGCCAACCCATGACGAACGTAAAGATCACTGACACCGAGGTAGACCAGTGGCTTGCCGAGAACGACCCCGAGTACGGCCAGGAGAAGCGCGACCGCTGTGATACCTGGCTTCGGTTCACGGTCGGTGCCGACGGGGCCGCCGATTGGCTCTGGGGCCACGATGACGAAGGACTGGCCCTCTCGGACATCTTCCAGTCGGGAACCCCTGAGAACAGCGGCTACGCCCTGGAGGTAACCGGCGTTCCCGAAGTGCAGGAGTACTGCCAGTGGGATGGATGCCTGGAAGCCCTGTACGGCCTCCAGGAAGCCCGCAAGGCCGGTCGGCCCCGGAAGTACTGCCCTGGACATCAGAGGGATGCCGAGGCCCGGCGTAGGCGTATGCAGCGACAGGGGATCACTGCTGGCCGACACCGAAACCTGAGCTACCGGCCTAAGGGTGAGCCCAAGCCAAAGGCTGTGTGGATTGGCAATCCATCAGAGGGCGGTAAGAGCATCGACCAGTACGAGCAATTCCGGCACGTATGGAAGTCCAGGAACCTTCCCTGCCGTGTTCGTTAGCCAGCGGGGGCATTTTTTTAGGGGCCCAGCCGGCTGGGGGCTAGAAATTTGTGTCGTGTTTATTCAGAGAAGGTGAAGGGATCTTAGTCGCTAACCTCTCTCAAGGCTTCGGCTGGCCCCTTCTTCTCTTAGAGGGTTTGGGCTCCGTTCGTTGTTCAGTTGCATGCATCCGAGAGATGGCCTCGACAGGTTTGGTTGGCTCCTCCTGTCGGGGCCTTTTCTGTGGCCCAAATCATTCAGGCCAGAATCTGAAAGGAGGTGATTCGCATGAAGGAGTGCACGCGATGTGAAGCGAAGAAGGACCTGTCCGAGTTTAACCGGGGAAGTGCCTTCGCTGATGGCCACCAGAGGTGGTGTCGAAAGTGTTTCCGTGAGTACAACCGACTCTGGGAGAGCCACCATAAGCGGACTCGCACGAAGCGATAGGAGCAAGAGCAATGAACAAGGAGAACGGATATGCCGGTGACGAGTAAGCCAGGGTTCACCCTACTTGAGACAACGAACCGAGCGGTGTTTTACCGGGCCCCCGCCCTTGAAAAGAGTTCAGACAGGATCCCGGTCAAGCTGACCCATTCGGCTCAGGTACTCCGCTATGCCGTCCAGGAGCTTCCCTCTGGGGCTAACGGGTCGGCAGTCGGGTTTGCATACGTCCAGACTGAGACAGGCTCCGTAATCGCCGTCCAGGCCCTTACCGGTGACTGCCTCGGGATAGTCGAGCGAGGCATCCGAGGCTGGCTCCGGCGTTTCAAGCTCGAACGGCGGGCAAGGGCGAGGTTCAAGAATGAGCTGCATGCACTACTGAAGGACGAACGAGTAGCGGAATTGGCCGCTGAGATCAAGGAGAAGTGACATGACTACGTACATGCCTCAGCAATTGAGCGACATCCCGGACCTTACTTATTCGGCCCAGCCGGTAAACATGGCCCACGTCGCTTACGAGCGAAACCGCATCGATCAGCTCGAACAGGAATTGCAGCAAAAGAGCGATCCGACTTACCGAGCTACCTTCGAGGCTCCGGCACTCCCCGGAGGATTCGTTAAGCACGAGACTGACGATTCCGCAGTGTCGGAAGCGGGCAAGGATCTGAATCGACGGCTTGAGTACGTCGAGCGAGCTAGCGCTGAGTGGGAGATCCAGAACGTTGATTATCTAGACAAGGTCGTGCGTCGGAATCGGGATGAAGCCGACTACCAAACTCGACTCGTGCAAGCCGTAAAAGCCGGTGCGGAGATTCCCGACCCGGTAGAGCATCAGGATTTGGGACCGCTGCACAAGCAGCTCAACAAGCTTGAGAATGCGATCACGGTTGGCGCAAAGGTGGCCCACGAAAGCCGGGCCAGGCTGGATGCCGCATACCTGGAGAGGTACGCGAGTGCCGATTACCGGAAGTGGGCTGACAAGGAGATCAGCAAGCGCACTCAGGATGCCGTCAAGGCTCTTGAACTTCTCCGCACTGCTCTGGATTCTCGTGCGTCTGTTATCGGCAAGCTTCCGGACGCATTCGCTGACTCTGATGGAGTGGCTTTCGTCCGGCCGGTGAACCTAGGCCGAGGCGGAATGGACCCCTTCACTCAGGAGGAGAAGCCGATCACTACAGAAAAGGCCATCGCCCACCTTCAGTCGACTACAGTTCCGGGCGACGGAATTCGGAAGTGGTCTAAGGCCCAGCTTTCGGATGACGAACTGGAGAGTTACGCCAACCGCTCCGCTAAGTCCAAGGCTGACCGGGAAGACACTCGTACCTCTGAGCAGAAGCGAAGCGATGCCGACAACGCTCACTACTCTCGTTACATAAACGAGGGGGGAGTCCTTAAGTGAGCGGGAGCGTTATGGAAGAGGCACGGAATTTTGTTAAGCAACATCGAGGATGGGTGCGAGGTGGGCCCCCTGCCCGCATCTATGAAGACTGGCAGACAGAGGCTGAGGAATTCAGTCTCCTCGGTTCCGGTGGACTGGACCCAACGGACAGTGAAAGCGTGCTAGACGCTTCGATCGAATACGAGAGGAACATTCCGCTGAAGTTCAGGATTTGGGACTGAGTGGTGAAGATGACGTCATTGAGGCCCCTACGGAAGGGGCCTCTTTTGGTGACAGATCCTGTGGGTTCGAAGTCTGGTCACTTTCCTGAGAGATGCTGGTCTTAGCCGCCCTTGGAAAGTTGTGGTCAAGCATCGTCACGGGTATGAACGGTGCGATAGCGCCGAACATGGCCCCTCCCTTTGGTCTCGCAGATCTGGCATGGGAAGTGGCACGAAGGGAGAGAGTTCGGAGGGAAGGAGATCACTCCCGATTTCTCGTCCAGGACTCCGTCATACTCCTCGTACCAAGCGTTCTCAGTGGCAGTGTCGTTTGATCTCAACATTGATGTCACTGACTTTCGAGAGGTCCCCTGCGGTCCGTGCAGTCTCCCTCTGACGACCAAGCGCCAAGCACACATCACACCCGGACATCGGCTCTGGTTCGGCGGCGAGCCCGAGTGGCAGTTTCACCGGTTCTTCCTGTGTGGTCTGCATGGTCCGATCATTCTCCGAACCCTGGGAGGATGCCAGAGCTATTCGCGTTGTCGGGTAAAGAAGATCTCTGACCAGTCGGACAATAGTCCCCGGCAATCGTCCCCGAACACTGCATAGGTCTCGTACCGCTCGAAGTCATCCCGGTAAGCGTTCACGTCACGGTGGTCCCTGAGGATCAAAACCCCAGTGCCGGTCTCCACTGTGGCTAGTCTTCGGTCATAGACCGTGAAGGTATTCAGCGGCATCTCTGGAATGTGACCGCTCAGAGGGATGACGCCGATCTTCACGTTAGGAATCCGGGAGACAGACACCAGCCAATCGAGCTGCATAGCCATGCCGACTGAAGGTAGGAACGGCCACCTAACGGCTTGCTCTGTGAGGATGAACGTAAACGACTTGGACGAGTCGTGCAGGATGCTTTGGCGTTCGAGCTTCCTGGCTACGGTCTTCGACTGGTCTCCGGGGACGCCCGCGAGACTTGCACGCACATACTCGGGTGTGGCCAAAAGGCCAGTGACGGCCGACAGCATGAAGAATCGGAACTCTGTCGAGGCCGCTTCCAGCCTCGCTAGCTCGTTCTGTTTCTTGTCCAATCCTCGACGGCGGGAGGACCAGTGATCCTGCCACTCGGTATTCGCAGTGCGAGCCAGGGACAGAAGCTCTTCGGCTTCCGGCCCCTCGGCTCCGAGTGCATCCAATATCAGTTCAACGTCGACTAGAGCGGGGGTGAGCTTCCCGCCCTCGATATTGCTGATCTTTGTTTGTGACATGGTGCAGCGGCGAGCCAGCGCCGTTTGTGTGACACCGGCCTGCTTCCGCAGCGTGCGCATTGCTTCGGCTAGGTCTGACCTCGATTGGCCCAGCCGTTCAGGTTCGAACGTCAAGACCCTTCACGTACTCCTCGAAGGACACCGACTCAGCTACAGCGATCCGCTGATACTCGATGAACGACGTCACGTCACCCTCGAATACCTCGCGGCTGATTTGCCGTCCGTCTGAGTGGTAGTTCATGAGAACCACTTCGGCGTGATCGAACATCCAGAAGTCCTGGACACCGGCGAGTGGGTTTGGCCGGTCGGTCACATCGAGAATGCGGATCTGTTCACCGGCCAGCGCGTGAGCGTTGTAGTAGCGGTGAAACTCGAACCTGAGGTAGTCGGACAGAGGGCGAGTCACAACGTGTACGCGGCCCTGAGAGCGCCCCTCGATCGCCTGTCGGCGTAGTCGGTCGGTGTACTCGTTCGCGACCGTCAGGGGATCGATCCGGGCGCCTGCCTTGAACGCTGCGAACTCCTCGGCCTCCGACGGCATGAGGTACAGCGGCAGGGTCTCCAGACGCCAGGCTTCCCCGGTGAACCCCTCGAACCGTGCGGCCCACTCCTCACCAGCCAAGAGCACGAACGGCCTCCCTCAGCGTCTCCTCGGGAATCTCGACCAGGCCCTCACCGTTGGGCGGCGTGAAGGCTGTGGACACATCGCCCTGGACGACGAACGAGCCTGAGGCGGTGCGGTAGACGTTGGCGCAGTCGTCCTGACCGCACTCGCCGGTGCCGTTGCCGGTCAGTCGTTGCAGCTCCTCGCGTGCCACCTGAACTCCCCTTCGACTGGCCCCTGTTGGGGCATCTGCATCGACCGTACGAGGGGGCGTGACCAGGGTCCATACGAGCCACAAAATATTCGCGACATCGGGTATCTCTGCGGTCGGCCGGTGGGCGGGCCACTCCCTAGCTGGACACACAGCAGCCCCCACCGGACGGCAGGGGCTTAGCGCTGCGACCTGGTCTTACGCGTCTAGGACGGTGGTGTGGTGGTGGACCACGGGCGGCTCAACGCTCCAGGGGAAATTAATCCAGACTGAGTCATCGGTCCGCTTCCAGACGTACTCGCACTTCACGAGCGACTGGGTCTTCTCGTAGATCACGGCGCTGCGGACCTCGGCGACGGCGTCGACGCAGAAGTCGTGCACGAGCTTGAGCGTCTTGCCCGTGTCGGCGACGTCGTCGGTGATCAGGACCTTCTTGTCGGAGAAGTCGATCGCGTTGGGGACGGGAGCGAGCATGACCGGCATCTCCAGCGTCGTCCCCACCCCGGTATAGAACTCGACGTTCACCAGATGGATGTTCTTGCAGTCGAGGGCGTAGGCCAGCCCGCCCGCGACGAAGACGCCGCCACGGGCGATGGAGAGCACGATGTCGGGCTCGTACCCGTCGTCGGCGATGGTCTGAGCGAGTTCGCGTACGGCGACGCCGAACCCTTCGTAGCTGAGGTTCTCGCGCGCAGGAGGCATGCCGATCGCCTCAGACCTGGGTGCGGTGGAAGTTCAGGAAGGACCGTGAGGCGGTCGGTCCGCGCTGGCCCTGGTACCGGGAGCCGTACCGGTCGCTGCCGTACGGGAACTCGGCGGGCGAACTGAGCCGGAACATGCACAGCTGCCCGATCTTCATCCCCGGCCACAGCTTGATCGGCAGGGTCGCGAGGTTGGACAGCTCAAGGGTGACGTGCCCGGAGAACCCGGGGTCGATGAACCCGGCGGTGGAGTGGGTGACCAGCCCCAGCCGTCCCAGGGAACTCTTGCCTTCGAGCCGCGAGGCGAGGTCGTCGGGCAGCGAGATGACCTCGTACGTACTGGCGAGGACGAACTCTCCGGGATGGAGGATGAACGGCTCGTCACCCTCGGGCTCGACGAGCCGCGTGAGATCCGCCTGCTCGACCGCGGGGTCGATGTGGGGGTAGCGGTGATTCTCGAACACCCGGAAGTAGCGGTCGAGCCGCACGTCGATGCTCGACGGCTGCACCATGGATTCGTCGTAGGGATCGATCCGGACCCGCCCGGCGTCGATCTCGGCCCGGATGTCCTTGTCTGAGAGAAGCACGCCCTGAGGATACGCAAGGCGCGCGGAGCCACCACCATCGTGACGACACCGCGCGCCCGTACCGCTCGCCACTACGGCGCCTTTTACCCCTGCTTACCTCTGCTGCTTACCTCTGCTGCTTACCTGTGCGCCCGTTGCCGCGGCGCCACTGCTGCTCCGTCACGCCACTACTGCTCCGTAGCTGCCTTCTCCAAGGCGACCGGCACCACACTGCGGAGCCGGGCACACCGTGGACACCGGAGCAGCCGGCCGGGGCCGAGCCGTTCGGCCTGCTGCATCGGGAACGAAGCGGTGCTGAACACGTGCCCCTCGGCACAACGGACGACGGTGCGCTCCATCAAGTCCCAGAGTCCCTTCCCCAAGAGCCGCGTCAGGCTGATGCCCTGACAACGAAAGCCACATTACGGGATGAAAGGAACGGCTCTCCAGGCGGCACTCCGACCCCGCCCGAACCCACTTCAACGCCCCCACCGTACGCCCCAACTCCGGCCTCTCGCAGCCGCATCCACCCTCCGAAACGCGAGCGGGCGCTGCGGCTCAGACGCCGGGGTACGGGCATGAGGTAGAGTGAGCGAGCATTCGACACCGGCCCAACCGGCGTCTTACGCGGGTGTAGTTTAGTGGTAGAACATCAGCTTCCCAAGCTGAGAGTGCGAGTTCGATTCTCGTCACCCGCTCCATGTGAAACCCCCAGGTCGATGACCCGGGGGTTCTTTGTTGTCCAGACCGGCGGGCGGGGCGCGCGCCACAACCAGACCATAGGGACCGGCTAGCTGCCGGTGAGGTCGGACGGCCGCCTCGAAGATCCCCTTCAGGCGCTGGCACGCCTTGCCGACGGTGGTCTGGCCTGTCCCCCGGCCGAGAGCCGCAATTGACACCGGCGGACTCGCCGACACCACAGGCCGGGATCGACTTCACGGCTTCCAGGCTTCGTCGATCTGGAACCACACAACGGTTCCACCGAAGCGGCTGGGGCCGGCCCCGCTCCCCGATCCACGGATCGCGGGTCCCGAGCCGATGGATCGACCCTGGGCGGGCGGTTGCTCCGACGACCCGCCATTCTGACCTCAGGGGGCACCGCGACGCGCCAGGCGTCACCGACGGCAGTTCCGCTGAACTACGGATCAGAAGGTGTCGTGCCCCAGTCGTACCCGATCCAGCGGGCAACAGCGGTGAACCGCGGGCACTCACGGGCACTCACGGGCAGCAAGCAACGCAACGACCCCTGACCGATGTTCCCGGTCAGGGACCGTTCACCTGTGGTGGGTGTGGGATTTGAACCCACGGTGACATCGCTGCCACGACGGCTTGCAAGGCCGCTCGCGGGCCCGCAGAGATTCCACCAGAAACCCGGCCCCTCACTTCTTCGGCTACTGATCGCACCCAGCGATCCTCGACTCAGCCGTTGAGACTCCACCCACCCGATCTGTGCGTGGCCAACCGCGACAAGTGGCAGCGGCTCGTCAATACGGATGATCGAGCTTGAACCAGGGATCGACATCCAGCTCAGCCGCCTCGGCGTCCATGGCCTCGGCAGCCAACGGGACGTCCAGGAGAGCGTGTGGTTCTCCGACTGCCCCGTCCTGCTCGACTTCACCGACGAACAAGAGGCCATGACCTCTTGGGAGCCGCCCTGCGTGTTCGGACTCCGCCTCGGGCGAGCCCGGCGAAGAAAGCGCGGACAGTCACTTGGAGAAACCCCCTCCTCAACTGTCACTGCCATGCCATACGCTGCGCGCAGCAGTCGCACCCCGCGTCGCCGCAGCTCAGCTGCCTTGTTCGGGGTCGGACGGTGCTTTCGTCCGCCTGGTCGACACCGGGCTCACTCATGGGGGTATCACCAACTGTGCGTACGCGCAGCGTCGCCACCGCGACGGCACTGGCCGTCCTCACCGGCTCGGCATTCCTGATCGGTATCCCCGCCGTACCCGCCGTGGCGGCCGGGCCCGCGGTCGTCAGCACACCCGGCGGGATGGTCGTCGACGGCGTTCTGCAGCGGGTCTTCGTCGGTGACCAGTGGAACGGGAAGATCCTGGCCGGCGACTACTCCGGCACCCTCGTCGACTCGGTGGACGGACTCGGGGCGGTCGCCGAACTGACCCTCGCCGCCGACGGCAAGACCCTGTACGCGGCTCTGCCAGACAGCCATCAGATCCTGGCCCTGGACGCTGTCACGCTCGACATCAAGGCCCGGTACGACGTGGCGGCAGCCGAAGGGCCGCGCCACCTCGCCTTCGCGGGCGGCAAGGTCTGGTTCGGCTACAAGGATCCGCAGGGCGGCAACTTGGGCTCGGTCGACCCGGCCGGAGGCACCGACGCCGTGACGCTCGGGAGGTTGCCGGACGGTCTGAGCGCCTCCGATGACCTGGTCCTCGACTCCGACCCCGGCAAGTCGGGCATGCTGGCGTTCGCCGAGACGGGCCTTGACGCGAGCGGCGGGATGGGGGTTCTGGACGTCTCCGGAACATCTCCTCAGGTCGTCGCCTACGACAACTCCCAGATTTCCGGGGCCGATGACGTCGATCTCGTACCCGGTGCTCAAGAGGTGCTGATCAACGCGCGGAATCGGTACGCCTACGCGGACGGGAAAATCACTGGCGCAGGCTTCTACCTGGATGGTGAGTGGAGTGGCGACATCTCACCGAGTGGCTTGATCGCCAAGTTCGACGACAGATATGTGGTGGTCTACCGGTCTGGCACGGACACCCCGATCGCCTTCCACCATGTCTCGGAAAACGGGGTGGGCGGAGTGGCATGGGCGCCGGACTCCTCGCGTCTGTTCGTACTCCAGGGGACGGACGGTGACGGCTATTTCCTCAAGGCGCTCACCGATCCGGCGCGGGACGTCCCGACCTTGATGGTGTACGCCCCGTCGACGGCCACCCGCGCCCGGCAGCTCACCGTCACCGGGGACCTGTCGATGACGCAGCTACTGCCTGACACGAAGCTCCAGGTCACCCGCACCGACCTGGAGTCCCCGAGCGGCAAGGCGCTGCCTGCCGTCACGGTGAAGGCGGACGGCTCGTACTCCTTCACCGACACCCCGCCCGCCGGCGGCACGGTCACTTACAAGGTGGCGTACGCGGGCGATGCCGATCGGGCGGCCGTCACCGCGAGCGACAAGGTGGCCGTCTCCCTCGACTCGACATCGCTGAGCCTGAACAACAACGGCAAGGTGTACGCCTACGGCACCGACGTGACCTTCACCGCGCACCTCGGTACGACGTACAAGAACCGCACGGTCGAGATCTGGGCCAACCCCTACGGCGGCGACAAGCCCAACAAGCTGGTCAAGACCGGGATGGTCAACTCCAGCGGCAACATCTCCGCGACGATCGACATGACCCGTGACACCGCGGTGACCGCGGTCTTCAAGGGCGATGCCCGCTTCAAGGCCAGGACCGTCGCATCCACGGGCTACGCCATGGTGAAGACCTCCACCGTCGTCTCGAAGCACTACAAGACGGCCAAGATCGGCTCGACGTCGTACTACTGGTTCCACAAGAGCACCAACCCACTGCTCACCACGACCATGACGTACTACCCGGGCCGCAAGCAGCGCGTGGACCTGCAGGTCTACCGGGCCGGTGAGTGGCAGACCGTTGACGACAGTCCGCAGTACTTCAAGCTTGACTCGAACGGCCGGTCGGCCGTGAGCCTGAAGTCTCCCGGCGCATCCGGCATCAAGGTGCGCATGCGCTCGTCGTACGAAAACGAATACTCAGGCGACAACGTCAACTCGACGACGCACGGCTCGTGGAAGTACCTGTACTTCTCCAACTAGTTGGCGGGAGAGCCCTTCCAATGCTCGCCATCAAGATCCAGATTTGTGTGCCCCGTCCGCAGACATCCCCACGAAGCGGCTTCAGGCTGCGGCGAAGTACAGCAACCGATCATGCCTGGTGACGTCCTGTAGGGGTCGTGGCGCGGCCGCTGCGACCGTTCCGCGTAAGGGCTACGGATCAGAAGGTGGTGAGGGGGGTGGGTACGGAGCCATTCGATGTCCCGGGGACCCCGATGCGGCCACCCCCTTGGCTGTCTGTTCCACAGCGAGAACGACGAACCGGCTCCTACCTGCCCCGGAACCCGACATCCGCCACTGACAACGCCCTCGCGTCGGCCGCCAACGCCCACCCATACGTGCCAGATGCGTGCCAGACCCTGCGGGGAACCACGGGGACCAGCGGGGAGCGCAACGGCGGATTCCCCAACAGCGTCAGCGCTCCGCCGCAGGTCAGCAGCCCAATCTGTCCTAGGTAACCTGAGCTTCCCAAGCTCAGGACGCAGGTCTGGTCCCGGTCGGGGGCAGTAACCTTCGTCTACTAACTTTCTGCGCTCTTGATGGTACAAAGAGTGAATTTGGTATCGGTCTGTGGGGACAGACCGAGTTGGGGGGCTCGATGTTGTATCGGTTCAATTCGCCGCCAGGTTGGCCGGCACCGCCTGCTGGGTGGATGCCGCCCCCCGGCTGGCATCCGGACCCGTCGTGGCCACCGCCGCCGTCAGGTTGGCAGCTTTGGGTGCCCGACACGACCGGCGGCGTGAGTCCCGTTGAGGCCAGCACCGGCTTCGCGCAACAGCGTGAGCAAGCCACGAGTGTCCAGCACGCGCCAACTGCGCCGCCCGGCTCGAACACCGACCGAGTTGTTGGTGAAAGGGCCGCTGTACCCTCGCATCCTTCCGTGCCCCAGGCTCGCCGAGGTGGTCTGTTCGGCAGACGTCGCCGTGACGAGGCCCAAGAGGTCGAACAACTGCGAGGGTGGATAGCGAGCACGCAGGGCATGGACACCGTTCAGGCCCTCGACGCCCTGCGTGTGGCGCGCGAGGAAGTCACTGCCTTGCGCGAAGCCGCGGAAGCTGAAGCGGCGGAGATCCGTCAAAGCGCGCGGGAAGAAGTGAAGAGGGAGAAGGAGGAGGCGAAAGAGGCTTCCAAGGACGCTGACCGAGCCCGGAAGGAAGCGGAGAAGGTCCGGCTGGACACCTATCACGCCAGCAACCGACTTGCCGCACTCCAGGCTCAGGTCGTCACCACCGACGAAACGGCGATGCTCCAACAGGTCGGAATCTACGCCTACCGGCACCAGTTGCAGGATGCCATTGCCTACCGCACTCGACTGGACTCGCTACAGGCCGAGATCAAGAACCTTGCCCGGACGGATCAAGCGGTACTCGCAGTTCAGTACTGGACGGTCAACGGTTCTGCCAGCGCCGGGCGCAAGATGGTACGGGACTTCTCGAAGCTCATGCTCAGGGCATACAACGCCGAGGCGGACTACGCGGTGCGGTCCATGCGCCCCCATCGTCTGACCTCGCTCGTCGACCGCCTGTACAAGAGTCGGGAGACCATCGCCAAGCTTGGCGCCACCATGCAGATCCGCATCTCCGATGCCTACCACGACAAGCGCGTGCGTGAGCTGCAGCTGACTGCGGACTTCCTGCAGAAGAAGGAGGAGGAGAAGGAAGCGCAGCGGGAGATCCGGGCGCGCGAGAAGGAAGAGGCCGCCGCGCAGCGGGAGTTGGACCGCGAACGGGAGAAGCTCCAGAAGGAGCTGAGCCACTACCAGGTCGCTCTGGAGCGGCTACGAGAACGTGGGGACACCGACGCCGTAGCGGAGATGGAAGCCAAACTCGCAGAGATCGAGGAGTCGCTCAGCTCCGTCGAGGCACGTGCCGCCAACGTCCGCGCCGGGTACGTGTACGTGATCTCCAACATCGGTGCCTTCGGCGAGCGGATGGTCAAGATCGGGATGACGCGGCGACTGGAACCATTGGAGCGCGTCTACGAGCTGAGCGGTGCGTCAGTGCCATTCCGGTTCGACGTCCATGCACTGATCTTCAGCAAGGACGCGGTCGGCCTGGAGTCACAGCTGCACCAGGAGTTCGCGGACCACCGGGTCAACCGCGTCAACGCACGAAAGGAGTTCTTCCGCGTCACCCCGGACCAGGTGCGCGATGCCCTCCAGCGGTACGCCGGCCAGCACCTCGTCGAGTTCACGGAAGAGCCTCAGGCCCTGGAATGGCGTGCCAGCCAGGCGAGCTGATCCGCCCAATCCAGCGAGAGGGAACCGGCGTGTCAATCGAGCCACCGGTTCCCTCAGCTACCCATGTCTGCGCACTGCCGACTCCGTACCGCAACCGCGCTGAACTTCGATGCGCGCACGGTGAACCATGCTCGCCGAGGTCATTTTTTCCGCGGTCGGGGCTTCGATAGCCGGAGGCCGTTCGGTTGAGGGGCCCACGTCGGCTCCGGCGGGCCACCGCGTGGGCGCGCGCCAGTGCCGGGGAGATACGCGCGATCGGGCCGAGCGGCTCGGTTTCGCCCACTGCTCGCTCGTTCGGTTTCGCTCGCTGCTCGCTCAGTTGTCCGTGAACTCCCCCGGAATTGTCCGTGATCGGTAACGGACGCATCCTGTGGCCGCCGCTCCTCGTCCTGTCAGGTGGTCGCGAGGTGACCGAGGGATCGGCGAGGAACTGCGGGAAAGCGGGGCGGACATGGCGCGGCACGGTGGTGGGCGGGGCTGGTACGGCAAGGTGGTCGGGGCGGCGCTCGGGGTGGCGTTGCTGGCCGCCGGCGCCTCGGTGTGGACCGCGCAGGCGGGTGCCGTGAGCGGCCAGTTGCCGAAGACGGCCGCGTCGGCCGCGCCGGGCAGTCGCGTCAAGGCGGTGGCGGTGACCATCGCGCACGCCTCGGACAAGGGGGCGCGCGGCGTCAACATCACCATCGACGACGGCCCGGACCCCGTGTGGACCCCTCAAGTGCTGGACGTGCTGCGGGAGTTCGGGGTGAAGGCCACGTTCTGCATGGTGGGGACGCAGGCGCAGGCCCACCCCGACCTCGTGAAGAAGGTGGTCGCGGCCGGGCACCGGCTGTGCGACCACTCGGTGTCGCACGACACCGCCATGGACAAGAAGTCCCAGGCGTACCAGTCGCAGCAGATACTCGACGCCGAACACATGATCACCGAGGCGTCCGGGGGCGTACGGCCGATGTACTACCGGGCGCCCGGCGGGGCCTTCACCCCCTACAGCCGCAAGCTGGCCGCCTCCCGTGGCATGCGCCCGCTCGGCTGGAACGTGGACTCCAAGGACTTCGAGCGGCCGGGCACGGACACCATCGTCGCCACCGTCGAACGGGAACTGCCCAACGGGCCGACGCTCCTCTTCCACGACGCCGGCGGCGACCGCTCCCAGACCGTCCAGGCCCTGCGCCGGATCCTCCCCCGACTCAAGCAGCAGGGCTACTCCTTCGGGTTCCCGGTGCGCTGAGCCCCCGCCCCGGCCGATGCCGACGTATGAACCGCGGCCTACGCCCCCGCGGGACCGAGGCGGTAGACGGCCCTGGAGCGTGAGGGACTCCGCCGGACACGGCACGGAACCAGCCCCCGGAGGGCGGCGACCGGCCGTGCAGTCAAAGCGGGGAACCAGCGTGTCCAACACCGTTCGGGACACGCGGCTGAGCACGGGTTCAGGCAAAAGGACTCGCTCCCGCTCAGTCCTTGGAAACGGTAGCCTTCCCCTCCGTTCGACAGTCCCTGGAGGCGTCCCGTGCACACCACCGTACGGTGGGTGAGGCGGGAGCCGGTCGGCTCCAACTCGGCCCGGGCTAGCTGGTGTTGGGCGCCCTGTCGCCTTGTCCGGCAGGCGGCGGAACGGGCGGCTTCCGCGCGGCCGCCACTACGTCTGCACCCCGTACCGCAAGGGAGCGGCTCCGCAGAGCCCGACCGCCCGGCCGCTGTCCGCCGGCATCGGCAAGCTCGCTCCGAGCCCGGACCTGGCCTGGCCCCTGTCCAGGAGTGACAGTCAAGAGGTGACCGCCGCGCCCGGGCCGCCGCTGTCGGCGGCCCGGGTATCCGGCATGCCCCCGGTTTCCCATCAATTCTCATGCGTCGGCCCGCGGCACCCCATACGATCCCCTCGCCGCCCGCACACCAGTACGCATCTGGGCACCGTCTGCGGGCATCCACCATGGGAGAGACCACTTGACCCTGTCCTTCGGCGCGCGAGCGCGCGCCGTCCTCGCTCCTCCGGGAGCCCTCGGCCTGTTACTGGCCGCCGCCGCGTCACCCGCGAGCGCGGCTGCCGGAACGCCCACCACTCCCACTCAGCTGTTCAACGGCTACCGGAACTGCTCGACCGACGCGGACCGGCCCACGTACCTCTGGGCCCGCGACGGCCTTGTGGTCGAGGGCATCCCCGGGACCACCGACCCCGGCGGCAGCTCCCAGCTCGCCGTGCGCTATCAGGTCTGGCCGGTCACCGACCCGGCGCAGACCACGACAGTCACCCGCGAGCACGCCACCTCCGGGTTCGAGGCCCCCGGCACCCTGCCCGCCGAAGCGCTCGCGAATGGGCAGAGCTACGCGTGGCGGGCGCAGACAGTGGCCGGGGGAGCGGCCTCGGACTGGTCCGCCGCCTGTTACGTCACGATCGACAACAGCGGCCCGGCAAGCACACCCACCATCTCCTCACCGAACTACCCGCCGGATGTGTGGAACCAGGGCGGCGAACCGGTCACGTTCACACTGAGCGCCCACGGTGTCGACGACGTCACCGGGTTCGAGTACTCCTGGAATCGGGACCTCCCGGTCATCGGCACGAACATCGGCGCCTATGGCGTTCCGCAGCCCGCCGACCCGTACGAGGACACGAGATACTTCAAGCGCGCCGACGCCCCCGGCGGTTCCGCCACGCTCAGCCTGATCCCGCCGAACGGCGCCGGTCTCATGACCCTGACGGTGCGCAGCCTGGACCGGGCCTTCAACGGGTCGGCGAGCACCAGCTACACGTTCCTCGTTCGCTCCAATGGTCCCAGCATCACCCCGGCCGTCCCGTCGCCCGAGTTCGGCAAGCCGACCACGTTCACGTTCCGGCCGGACCCCGCACTGCAGTCGGCAAGTCCGGTGGTCGGCTACTCCGTACAGATCAGCGGCGCTCAGGGCGGCGACAAGACCGTCGACGTCACGGCGGCGCCGGACGGCACCGCGACGATGGACCTCACGATGGACGGCGCCTACGGCGAGCGTCTCCGGGTCACCGGCAAGAGCGCGAACGGCTGGGTCAGTGACGCGGCATCGTGGGGCATCGGCTACGACACCACGTCCACCGTCGCTTCGGAGGTCTACCCCGAGAACGATTCCGGCGGGGGTGCGGGCGTCCCGGGCGCGTTCACGTTCGCCTCGAAGGTGGGGGACGTCGCGAGCTACACGTACTCCTTCAACGGGGACCAGGAGGTCACGGTCGCCGCGGACGACGACAACGCCGCGAGCATCGAATGGACCCCGGCCTCGGACGGCTCGTACGAACTCCAGGTCTACGCGACGACCCGCTCCGGCATCCAACTGGCGCCCTACTACTACTCCTTCACCGTGAGCTGAAACCACGCACCGGCCGGACCCTCGACCGCGAACCGAAGGCCCGGGCCGACCGTCCGGGCCTTCCCGCTGTCCCCCGTCGGCTCCCGCGCGGATCGGGAGCCGGTGTGCCGGTGCTGCCGCGGGCTCCGGTGTCCGTCCGGCCCTGGTAACCGGGGCCGTTCGGCCCTATCGGTCCCGGGCGGGGAAGTGATCTTCTGGCGCGGCGGCCGGGTGCCCCAGCTTCCGCAACTCCCGTTCCCCCGTACGGGAAGGGGCCGGAGCACTCGGTACGCGCCAAGAGCGGGCTCCGGCCGGTACGGACCGCACCGGCCGAGCGCGGGTTCCGGAAACCAGTCGGTCCCAGGGAGGCTCAGTTGCGACGCAGCTTCGTCACGATCTTCATGGTGCTGGCCATCGGCGGCACGATCGGCTCACTCGCGTACCCGGTGTTCTACTCGTACCCTCACCGTTTCGACGCCGTGAAGGCCGCCGTGGCCGACCCCGGCCCCGTGGTGAGCACACCGTGGGGACCGCTGAGCGCCGCCGATCGCGACCTCGTGGTGCGGGTGGAGCTGGACGGGCTGTGGGAGATACCCGCGGGCCGACAGGCGGTCAAGCGGGCCCCCACGAAGGCGATCAAGGAGGCGGGCGGCCATCTGGTGGCCGGCCACACCGACCTCGACAAACGCGTCCGCACCGTCGCGACCGACCTCGCCATCGTGCTGCCGACCCAGCCGACCGCGGAGCAGCAGGGCTGGCTCGCCGAACTGTCGGCGGCCCAGGGCGAGGACTACCGGCAGAAGTTCGCGAATCTGCTGCGCGACGAGCACGGCCGGATCTTCCAGGCGCTCGCGCAGGTGCGCAGCAGCACCCGCAACACGCTGGTGCGGGAGCTGGCCACGGTCACCAACCAGACCGAGCTCGACCACATCTCGGTACTGGAGAAGACCGGATACGTCGACTTCGACGCCATCGCGCACGAGGCGACAGCCGCTCCCTCCGCGATCCCGACAGGGCTTCCGGCGCCGACGTCGCCGTGAGCACCGGCGGCCCCGGCACATCCCGTACGGCGGGCCGAGTGACCGACACCAGACCGACCGGATGCCCGTCAGCAGACCGACCGGGTGCCCGTCGCAGGGCGGCCGAGTGCCCGTCACCTGTTCGGTCAGGTGTCGGTCACCTGTTCAGCCTTGGCGCGTTGCCCGTGGTCCGGGCGGCTTGTCGGCTCAGTGGCTCAGTGCGCGACCGAGCAGTCCCCCCAGGCGGCGGCCAGGGCGTGGGGAATCGCCGGGATGTCTCCGCAGCCGTGCGGTCCGGCGGGGAAACCGTCGCTCGCGACGTAGACCCAGCCGCCGCCTGAGCCGCGGAAGTACTTGAAGGCACTGCCCTCGTCCTGCATGCCCACGCGTTCCGCGTACGTGGCCCCGGCGGTGAGCCCGAATCGGGTGGCGGCGTAACGGACGGTGCCGCACTGGCCGTAGAAGAACACGTGCGGCACCGGCTCGATGTGCGTGAAGTGGGTGACGTCGTGCCGGTACACCCGGGTCACGGCGGCCTTCACCTCGTCGCCCACGGCCAGGTTGCGGCAGCCGGTAACGGCCGTGGGCGGGTGGCTGGTCGGAGCGCTGGCCGAGCCGCGCGACGGCGCGGGCGTAGACGCGCCGGCGGGACTCGACGAGGGTGACGTGGCCGGGGCCGGGGCGTCCGCGGCCGAAGCGGGGGTACCCGCGGCGGAACCCGCGCCCGCCGAGCTCTGGCACCCCGTCAACAGCATGATCCCGCCGGCCAGCGCTATCGCCGACGTACGTCCGAGTCCGGGCATGACCCATCCTTTTTCTCGACGACTTCTCCGGCCGGCGTCTCCCGACCGACGAAGTCGTGGTCACGGCCTGCGTGACCACGGCATACGGCCGCTGTGCACCCGGCCGCGGGTTCAGCAGGTTCTGCCCCGAAGGACAGCGCGGGACCGCCCGGTAGTTGCGGGGAGGAGCATGCGGGATGGTCTCGATTCCGCATACGGGCCGTCCCGCCCGCGACGACCCCTGTCGGACGGCAGTCCTGGTGGTGACCAGTCCTGCCCTACGGGCCGTCCCGCCGGTGCCCCTGCCTGTCGTACGGCTGTCGTACGGCCGGTCCCGGCGGCGACCGTCACCGTCGCGCGATGCGGAGTAGGGTGCCGTCACCGTCACGTTGAGGCGCGTCGCGCTCGTGGCCGGGCGGTGACGGCGCGGGTCGATTGTCGTCACATTTTCCGAACTCCGCCGCATGATCCCCGGGGCAGAAACGCTGCGATCGGGGCGAGCCAATATCTGTGGCGGCGACGTAAGAAATCAACGGCGGACGCGATGAGGATTTCTTGATCGACAGGCCGAGCGAAGTTATCCGCCGCGCGCAGTCGATCGTGCCGTGCTACTGTCGATAGCAGTTGCAGTTGTGGTTCCCAAAAACTTGTGAGCATCCACCCTCTTCTTGCAGGGTGGAGTTCTTTTGTATCCGGTCTTTTTCCGGCGGGGTAATCATCACGGCGACGCGGAGTCAGCACAATGCGGACCCCGAGCACCGTCCCGAAGGAGAATTGACATGGCTACTGGCACCGTGAAGTGGTTCAACGCTGAAAAGGGCTTCGGCTTCATCGAGCAGGACGGCGGCGGCGCTGACGTCTTCGCCCACTACTCGAACATCGCCGCGCAGGGCTTCCGTGAGCTCCAGGAAGGCCAGAAGGTGTCCTTCGACATCGCGCAGGGCCAGAAGGGCCCGACGGCGGAGAACATCGTTCCCGCCTGACACCCGCACGCACGACGCAGCTGGGACCCGCACCTTGGGGTGCGGGTCCCAGCTCGCCGCGTTTCCGGTGCAGACGTCCCGGCGGTTCGCGGTGAGTTCGACCCGCGACCACGCTTCCGGGAGTTCAGGATCGGATCAGGTCCACGGCGGCCCGCCCTTCCGGGGCGACGGCCCTCGGTACGGAAGTCCCCACCCACCGCTCGGAAAACGAACGCGTCGGAGCGGGGCCCGTGCCCGGACCTTTCGGCTCTTTTCCTGATCCTCTACCGCCACCGGTCTCGCGTCCGGGCCGCATCCGGTCCACTCCTCATCCGCTCCTGGTCCACTCCTGGTCCACGTCGGCTTGTTCCACTCTTGGCCCGCTCCGGGTCTACGTAAGGGCCGCGTAAGGTCTGCGTAGGGGTCGTGTAAGGGCCGCGTCCGGTCCACTCCCGTGTTCTGTCGCACGTCGTCCGGCGCTTCCCGTTCGTTTCCCTTCGATTCCCTTCGCTTTTCTTCATACCGCTCCACTCCGCTCCACCCTCTTCATTCCTCTTTTTCCGGGATCGCGCCGCCTGTCCGGCAGCACATCCCGTGAGGGATCTCACCGATCCGATTCGGTGGTGAATTTCATTCGGCTCGTTCTCGCGATTCTCTGCGCTGCTCATTCGCTGCGGGAATTCCTTGATACGCGCCCGGTCAAGGAAGGTTCCGCATGAACCGCACGCGCACCAACGATCGCTACTCCCGCACCCGCACCGAGGGTGCCGGCGCCAAGAGGAGCGGCGGCAGCCGATTCGGCGCCCCGTCCTCGGGCCGTTCCGGCGGTCCCAGCCGGTCGAAGGGCTACGGACGCCAGCAGGCCTCCCCGCAGGGAGAGTTCGCGGTGCCGGTGACGATCACGCCCGCTCTGCCGCCCGTGGAGGCGTTCGCCGACCTCGCCCTGCCGGAGCAGTTGCTCGCGGCGCTCGGCCACGAGGGCGTCAGCGTCCCGTTCCCGATCCAGGGCGCGACCCTGCCGAACTCCCTCGCGGGCCGTGACGTACTCGGCCGGGGCCGCACCGGCTCGGGCAAGACCCTGGCCTTCGGCCTCGCGCTGCTGGCCCGTACCGCCGGTCAGCGCGCCGAGCCCAGGCAGCCGCTGGCCCTGGTCCTCGTGCCCACCCGGGAGCTGGCCCAGCAGGTCACCGACGCGCTCACCCCGTACGCCCGTTCCCTGCGCCTGCGGATGGCCACCGTGGTCGGCGGGATGTCGATCGGCCGCCAGGCCGGTGCCCTGCGCGGCGGGGCCGAGGTCGTCGTCGCTACGCCGGGCCGGCTCAAGGACCTCATCGAGCGGGGCGACTGCCGACTGAACCAGGTCGCCATCACCGTCCTCGACGAGGCCGACCAGATGGCCGACATGGGCTTCATGCCGCAGGTCACGGCGCTGCTCGACCAGGTGCGTCCGGAAGGGCAGCGGATGCTCTTCTCCGCCACCCTGGACCGCAACGTCGATCTGCTGGTCCGCCGCTACCTCTCCGACCCGGTGGTCCACTCCGTCGACCCGTCCGCGGGCGCGGTCACGACGATGGAGCACCACGTCCTGCACGTGCAGGCCTCGGACAAGAACCGGACGACCACCGAGATCGCCGCGCGCGACGGCCGGGTGATCATGTTCCTGGACACCAAGCACGCGGTGGACCGGCTGACCGAGCACCTGCTGAGCAGCGGTGTCCGCGCCGCCGCCCTGCACGGCGGCAAGTCCCAGCCGCAGCGCACGCGGACCCTGGCCCAGTTCAAGACGGGGCACGTGACGGTCCTGGTGGCGACCAACGTCGCGGCGCGTGGCATCCACGTCGACAACCTCGACCTCGTCGTCAACGTCGACCCGCCGACGGACCACAAGGACTACCTGCACCGCGGCGGCCGTACGGCCCGTGCCGGCGAGTCCGGCAGTGTGGTGACACTGGTGATGCCCAACCAGCGCCGCGAGATGACCCGGTTGATGGCCGCTGCCGGTATCACCCCGCAGACCAGTCAAGTGCGTTCGGGCGAGGCGGAGTTGAACCGCATCACCGGCGCCCAGGCGCCCTCGGGCGTGCCGGTCGTCATCCGTGCGCCGGTGACTGAGCGTCCCCGCCGTAGCGCCTCGCCCTCCTCCCGGGGCCGCCGCGGCCGCTCCGGCCAGGGCCGCTCCACCGCCACCGCCACACATCGCACGGCCTAGCAGTAATCCAGGCCGTCAAGCGTCGGCTGTCAGCCGACGCTTGACGGCTGACAGCTGTCGGCTGACGCTTGACGGCTGACGGGCCCACGCCCGTCGGCCGACACCCGCCCGACAGCCGACGGCTCAGAACCGCGACAAGCTGGTCGCCGGTGACTGATCACCGGCGACCGGCCACCGGTCGGCCACCGGCACCCGTCGTCGCTTGCCCGCACTCACCCGCAGGAGGCACCCCCTTGGCGCTCGTTCAGACGCAGCCGCGTTCCGCGGGACCCGTACCGGCCTTCGCACCGGCCTTCGTACCGGCCGTGCCGACCGTCGTCGTCGACCTGAGGGACGCCTCCGGGCCGCGGGTGCGGGGCGACATGACCGTCGAGGTGGCGCTGTCCGTCATGGCGGGCGCCCGTGTCGGGTATCTCCTCGTCTGCGACGAGGACGACCAGTGCACGGGCTCGGTCACCGAGGCCCAGCTCGCCGTCGTCCGCGACGGTTCCGCGTACACGGACCGGGTCCGCGTACGTGATGTCCTCGGCCCCCGCCGCACCCCGGGCGCCCTCGCCCTCTCCCACTGAGCGTCCCGCCGTCCCCGGCCGGCCCGCTCGGCCCGGCTCGCCGCTCGGGCCTTTTTTCCCGCTACCTGTGAGGCATCATGCGCTGTGTCATCGCCCGCTTCCCGTTCGATCTCACCAAGAGTGGTGTGCTGGAGTCGATGAAGGGGATCAAGCCCGAGCCGATCACGGGTGAGTCCGTGATCATCGGCCGCTGCCACTACCCCGTCAAGCAGGTGGGCGAGGTCATCACCCGCCAGGACCGCCGCGACTTCACGAGCGGCGAAGTGACCCGGGCCATGGCCCGTCTCGGCTTCACCTGCCGTACCCCTGAGGTGCCCGCACCCGCGCCCGTCCTCAGCCCGCTCCAGAACGCCTCGGCGCTGCTCGGCAGCCCCGAACCGCTCGAGCTCTGAGGACCTCCGCAGACATCAGGACAGCCATGAGGGCCCCGCCGACACGGTCGGCGGGGCCCTCATCGCGTTTCACTGGTCGGAGTAGCTGAAGTCGCCCACGGTCCAGGCGCCGACGTCGGCGATGGCGACGCGGTACATCCCGCCGGTGTCGGGAATCCCGACGCTGCCCTGAAGGATGCGGGCGAGATGGAAGTGCAGATGGGTCGGCGCCACGGCGCGGTCGCTCCGGCCCGCCGTCCGGTCGGGGGCGAACACGTCGGAGAACGGGCCGAGGCGGTCCGAGTCCTTCAGGACCTCCGACACCCGCTCCCGCCACACGGCCTCGGGAGCCAGCCGGCCGGTGATGACGGCACCACCGACGACCACGGTCAACGACATCTGCGTGCTGTGCCCGGACTCCACCATGGCGGAGATGTCAACGAGGAGCTCGTCAGGGTTCGACATGGAAGTCGATTCTATTCAGCGGCCCGCCCTGCCGCCGCGCCGGTCACCGCGTGACGCAGAATATCTCGGCCCCGAGCATCTTAAAATCTGTCTTTGTCACGGTAGACATCGGGCGGTGGCGTGGTTAGGGTTTCTTGTGCAGACATCGTCGGGCCGGAGGAGTTCACTGTCGGTCCGGCCTGTGATCGACACGACGGAAGGACGGAGGAAGCAGACGCCATCAGGATCGCCCGGCCCGAGATCATTCCGGTCCGGGTACCGCAAGAACCCGGAATGGACGGTGGTTCCCGGTCACGCCTACACGATCCCCGCTGACCCGCCCCTCACTCGGGCCCGGTAGCGGAAACAGACGGTCGGCTCCGCAGTAGAGCCGGCAGATGGTGTTCAATTTCCTTCGGGGCCCTGGTGCCGTACGGCGGCGGGGCCCCTCGACGCGTGCCACAACGAGGTGAAATGACAGCGGACACTCCACTCACTGGTCGTCTCGACGACGACGACTACCCCGCGTACACGATGGGCAGGGCGGCCGAGATGCTCGGCACCACGCCGGGCTTCCTCCGAGCCATCGGTGAGGCCCGCCTGATCACTCCGCTCCGCTCGGAGGGCGGCCACCGTCGCTACTCCCGCTATCAGCTGAGGATCGCCGCCCGCGCGCGGGAACTCGTCGACAGGGGAACCCCGATCGAGGCCGCTTGTCGCATCGTCATTCTTGAGGACCAGCTCGAAGAGGCTCAGCGCATCAACGCCGAGTACCGGCGCGGCGCGCAGGCGGCACCGGAGGGATCCAGCGCGGGCTGAACCCGCCCGCTGACGGGCCGGCCGACACGGCCGCGTGGAACGGACACGCCCGGTCGACACCCGGCCGACACCCACGATCGACACCCCTGGGTGGAGTGTCCGCGACCGGGAACGGGATCTCGTTGACACCGGGGGTCGCCCGGCGTTGACTGACAGCCCGGTGTGTGGCCCATGCCACTCGGGTGACCGTGGCGGCTGTGATCACCACGGTGACGACCCTTCCGGAACGCCCGCACCGATCGTCACCACACCGGACCGATCGCCACCAACCCGGTCGTCAGCACGCCGGACCGATCGTCACCACTCGATCGCCGCGACATGACCGTCACGACACGACGTCACACCCGATCGGCACGGCACGATCGTTGCGACATGATCGTCGCCACCCGATCTCGCTACGCGCCCCGCCGGTACGACGTACAGGAAGTGGCCCACGATGATGTACGACCAGACACGCGCCCAGCAGCCCCCGGACAGGCAACCCGGCTCGGCCGGGCGTCGCACGCCGGGCCCGGAACCGCTCCTCGGGGCGGACGAGCGTGCCGAACTCACCCAGCGGCTCCACCACGCCCTCAACACCTTCGCGCACAGCCCGCGTGAGGCGCTGGAGGAGGCCGAGACCGCGTTCGACGAGGCCGCGGCCCATCTCATGAGCGCCCTCACGGAACGGCGGCACTCGCTTCACGAGGGCTGGCACGGCCAGGACCCCGCGACCCAGTCCGACGAACTCCGGCACGCGTTGCGGCAGTACCGCGAGATCACCCAACGGCTGCTCCGCATGTGAGCACCCGCAGCCGCGCCCCGGGCCGGAACCCGCCGGTGCCGGGCGTGCCGTCGGCCCAGGTCCTGCCGCGGGCCCAGGTCTTACGGAGCGGTGACGTGGTGGGCGTGGTGATGCCGGCGGACGGGGTCGCGGTTCTAGCGTTCGTCTCATGCGTGTACTGGTTACCGGCGGGGCCGGGTTCATCGGAGGTCAGGTCGTCGCGGCGCTGCGCGCGCGGGGGCATGAGGCGGTTGTGTTCGACCTGCGGGACGGACTCGACGTGCGGGACGCCGGGGCCGTCGCGGGAGCGCTGAACGGCGTGGACGCGGTGTGCCATCAGGCCGCGATGGTGGGCCTCGGCGTCGGGTTCGGCGACGCGGTCGAATACGTGTCGCGCAATGACCTCGGTACGGCCGTGCTGCTCGCGGGGATGGCGGACGCGGGGGTACGACGGCTCGTGCTCGCCGGGTCCATGGTCGTGTACGGCGAGGGACGCTACGCGTGCGAGTGGCACGGGGTGGTGCGGCCGGGGCCGCGGGCCGTCGCCGATCTGGACGCGGGACACTTCGAGCCGCGCTGTCCGCGGTGCGGTGAGGAACTGATGCCGGGTCTGGTGGGCGAGGACGCGCCCGTCGACCCGCGCAATGTGTACGCGACGACCAAGCTGGCGCAGGAGCATCTGGCGGCGGCGTGGGCCCGTTCGACGGACGGCACGGCGGTGTCGCTCCGCTATCACAACGTCTACGGCCCCGGGATGCCCCGCGACACCCCGTACGCGGGCGTCGCCTCCTTCTTCCGGTCCGCGCTCGCCCGCGGCGAGGCCCCGCGCGTCTTCGAGGACGGCGGACAGCGGCGGGACTTCGTCCACGTGTCGGATGTGGCCGCCGCCAACGTGGCCGCGCTGGAGGCGAGTTCGCGGGACGGCGCCCTCACCGTCTACAACACCGGCAGCGGCGAGCCGCGTACGGTCGGCGAGATGGCACGGGCCCTGGCGGACGCGTACGGCGGGCCCGAGCCGGTCGTCACCGGGGAGTACCGGCTCGGGGACGTACGGCACATCACCGCGGACTCGGCCCGGCTGCGGGCCGAACTGGGGTGGAAGGCGGAGACCGGATTCACCGAGGGAATGCGGGAGTTCGCGACGGCCCCGCTGCGCGAGCAGTAGGGCTTCCGACAGCACGGGCCCGGACCCCCGGCAGCACGCGCGCCGGCCGGGACCTCCGCAGTAGACCGCCCCCCGCCGGACCTCCGGCTGCCAGGCAAGCGCGGCGGCCGCGATCCCCGCCGCGTCGCGCCAGCCAGATCGCCGGCCGCCTCGCGCCGGCCGGGGCTCTGGGCGCGCGCGGGCCAAGACCTCTGGGAGCAGGCACGCGCCGGGCAGGGGCTTCGGGAGTCGAGGCCCCGGCCGGGAAGGCCGGGGCGTTCCTCACAACCCCGCCATCGGGAGGGTGACCTCGAAGCGGCAGCCGCCGGGGACGTTGTGGACGGCGGCCATGCCCCGGTGGGCCTCGACGATGCCCCGCACGATGGCGAGGCCGAGGCCCGCTCCGGCGGGAGGCGTACGGGCGTGGGTGCCGCGCCAGCCGGTGTCGAAGACGCGCGGAAGGTCCTCCTCCGGGATGCCCCCGCAGCCGTCGGTGACGGACAGGACGACGCCCGTGTCCGAGCGTTCGGCGGCGACCGCGACCGTGCCGTCGGCGGGCGTACGGCGGATCGCGTTGACGAGGAGGTTGCCGAGCACGCGGCTCATCTCCTTGCCGTCGACCTCGACCGGCACCTGCTCGATGCGGTTCCCGACCAGCCGTACGCCGTGCTCGCGGGCCAGCGGGTCCGCTCCCGCGAGGGCGTCACCCACGAGGTCGTACACGGAGACGCGGGAGGGGGACAGGGCGAGGGCGCCCGCGTGGATCCGGGAGAGTTCGAAGAGGTCGCCGACCATGCCGTTGAGGCGCTCGACCTCCGTACGGATCTGACGCAGATAGCGGTTCGGGTCCGCCGCCACACCGTCCTCCAGGGCCTCGGACATCGCGCGCAGCCCGGCGAGCGGGGTGCGCAGGTCGTGCGAGATCCAGGCGACGAGCTCGCGCCGCGAGGTCTCCAGGGCACGCTCGCGGTCACGGGACTCGGCGAGCTTGCGGCTGGTGGCCGCCAACTCGCGGCTGAGCGCGGAGAGTTCGGCGGTCGCCGGACCCTCGGGGGCCGCGAAGTCGCCGCCGTCGCCGAACGAGCGGGCGGCGAGGGTCAGCGCCCTGCTGCGGGCCACGACCCAGCGGCCCAGCAGGAGCGCGGTGGCCAGCGAGACGACGGCCGCCATGGTGATGACCGTCGTGACCACGCTCAGGTCGTGCGGGGAAAGGAACATCGCCCACGCCACCGCCAGCGTTCCCGCGAGCATCGCGCAGACGGCCACGGCGGCGACGACCGCGACGGAGGCGGTGAGCGAGCGGCGCCGGAGCAGCCGGAGCGCGCCCACGCCGAGCAGACCGGCCGCGGCGGCGCCGAGGAAGGCGAACAGGGCCATGACGAGTATGTCGTTCACGAGCGGGCCTCTTCCTCGGGCGTTTCCTCGGACGTTTCCTCGGGCGCGGGGTGGGGCGGTCCGGCGGCGGTGGGCCGGGCCGCCGCTTCCGTGTCGTCGAAGCGGTAGCCCACGCCCCACACCGTCTGGATCAGGCGGGGCCGTGCGGGATCGTCCTCGACCTTGCCGCGCAGCCGGCGTACGTGGACGGTGACCGTCGACAGGTCGCCGAAGTCCCAGCCCCACACCTCGCGCATCAGGTCCTCGCGGGCGTACGCCCGGCCGGGGTGCCGGAGGAAGAAGGCGAGGAGGTCGAACTCGCGCAGGGTGAGGGCGAGTTCGGCGCCGTCCTTGGTGGCGCGGCGGGCCGACGGGTCGACGGCGAGACCGGCGGCGCGCAGCGGGCGCGCGGCGGCCACCGGCCGGGTCCTGCGCAGCACGGACTCGACCCGCAGGACCAGTTCCCGCGGGCTGAACGGCTTGGTGACGTAGTCGTCGGCACCGACCTCCAGGCCGAGGATCCGGTCGTCCTCGTCGCCGCGCGCGGTGAGCATGATGACCGGCACGGGCCCCTGGGCGCGCAGCCGGCGGCACACCTCCAGGCCGTCCATGCCCGGCAGCATCAGGTCGAGCACCACCAGGCCGGGCCGGTGCGCGGCGGCCCGGGCGAGCGCGGTGGGACCGTCCGCGGCGCGGTCCACGAGATACCCGGCGCGGTCGAGGTACCCGGAGACGACCTCGGCCACGGTCGGGTCGTCGTCCACGACGAGGACCCGGGTGGCCGCCGCGCCGGGAAGCGCACCGGTCTCTCCGCGGGAGCTCACGGCGGGCCCCGGGCGGGGGCTCGGCGCGTGCCCCGAGGGAGGGTTCGGCACGAACACCGAGGGAGGGCTCGGCGCGGACTCCGGGTGAGGGTCCACGGCGGGCCCCGGCTGCGTATCCGGAGCGGTCACCGGGTGCGGGCCCGTGACCGGTCCAGGGTCCCCGTTCGCACTCGGGGCAGGTCCGGCACCTGGGGATTCGTGCGGTTGATGCATGAATCCAGCGTCCCACCCGGCCGGGACCGCTGCGGCTGGTCGAGGCCGACGTCCGAGTTTCGTAAGGACATGAAGTCCGGTATATCCCTTTCGTGTTCGTAAGGTGAAGCCTGTGACGACCTTTCCCGTACCGGACCCGGACGTCGACCTGGTCCTTCCCTGTCTGAACGAGGCCGGCGCCCTGCCCTGGGTGCTCTCCCGGATCCCGCCCGGCTGGCGCGCGCTGGTCGTGGACAACGGTTCCACGGACGGCTCCGCGGAACTGGCCCGCGCGCTCGGCGCGACCGTCGTGCGCGAGGAGCGCCGCGGTTTCGGCGCCGCCTGCCACGCCGGACTGACCGCCGCCACCGCGGACATCGTCTGCTTCTGCGACTGCGACGGCTCCCTCGACCCGGCCCTGCTCCTGCCGTTCGTCGCCGAGGTCCGGGCCGGCGAGGCCGACCTCGTGCTCGGCCGGCGCCGGCCGAGCGGGCGTGGCGCCTGGCCCGCGCACGCCCGTGCGGGCAACATCGCGCTGGCCCGGATGCTCCGCCGCCGCACCGGCCTGCGCCTGCACGACCTCGGTCCGCTGCGCGCGGCCCGCCGTGAGGCGCTGCTCGGCCTCGGGCTCACCGACCGGCGCAGCGGCTATCCGCTCCAGATGGTCGTCCGCGCCGCCGACGCCGGGTGGCGCGTCGCCGAGCACGACGTGCCGTATCTGGCCCGCACCGGCGTCTCCAAGGTCACCGGCACCTGGCGCGGCACCTGGCAGGCGGTACGGGACATGAGCCGCGTCCTGGCCGAACCGCCCGTGCCCGTACGGGTTCACGCCGAGGCCCAGGCCCCGTCCCCCGGCCGGACCCAGGCCGCCGACCGGACTCCGGACAGGACCGCAGACCGGACCGCAGCGCAGGCCGGAGCCCGGGCCAGATCGCAGGCCGGGGCGCAGACCGCAGCACAGACCGGAGCCCAGGTACTGGCCCCGGCGCCGTCTCCGGCGTCGGCTCCGGCCCTCGCGCCATCCCGAGGAGGAACCGTCCAGTGAGCGTCACCCTGCTCGTCATCGCCAAGGAACCGCGCCCCGGACGGGTGAAGACCCGGCTCACGCCGCCGTTCACTCCCCGGGAAGCGGCGACGCTCGCGGAGGCGGCCCTCGTGGACACCCTGCGCGCGGTGGCGGCGACGCCCGCGCGCCGCCGGGTCCTCGTGCTCGACGGGGCGCCCGGCCCCTGGCTTCCGGACGGCTTCGACGTCGTACGCCAGTGCGCGGGCACTCTGGACGAGCGACTGGCCGCGGCGTTCGCGGGCTGCGACGGGCCCGCGCTGCTCATCGGCATGGACACACCCCAGGTGACGCCCGCCCTGCTCACGGTGGACTTCGCGGACTGCGACGCGTACTTCGGGCCGGCCGAGGACGGCGGCTTCTGGGCGCTGGGCCTCGCCGAACCCGACCCGGAGCTCCTGCGGGGCGTACCGATGTCGACGCACACCACGGGTGCGGTGCAGCGGGAGCGGCTCGTCGGGGCCGGGCTGCGGGTACGGGATCTGCCCCGCCTGCGGGACGTCGACACGGCCGCGGACGCGACGGCGGTCGCGGCGTCCGCGCCCGAAGGGGTCTTCGCGGCGGAACTGGGCCGGCTCGGGACGGTGATCGCACCGGCCGCCGGACACGTTCCCCGACCGTCCACGGGCGGAGCGTCCGGGCGGATGCCCGAGCCGATCCCCGAGCAGGTCCCGGGGCAGGTCCCGGGCCAGGTCCTCGAGCAGATCCCGGAGCCGATCCCCGGACAGACCGCGGGGCGGACGGAGCGGGCCTCGGGAGCGGCGACCGAGGAGACCTCGGGATTCATCGCAGGGCTCAAGGCCGCGCAGGCCGCCCGGCTCCCGGCCGGAATCGACACCGGCCGCGAGACCGGCCCGGCAGCCGGGCAGCGGGGTGCCGGACGATGAGCGGCGCACGCGGAACGGCCGCGCGGGGCAGGGGCGTCGCACGGAGCTCCGTGCCGGTCGCGGGAACCGGGAGCGGTCCCGGCACAGGGACCAGGGCAGGTGCGAGGACGGGAATGGGGACCGGGACGAGGACCGAACCCGAGACCAGGAACGGGAACGGGAACGGGACGGGGACGGGGAACGGGATGACTGGGGGCGGGAACGGGACCGAGACCGGAACCAGGACGGGGAACGGGAACGGGAACGGGAACAGCGTCGGCAGTGGGGCCGAGACTGGCGCCGGAGCCGCAACCGACAGTGGAGCCGGAAGGGGAGCCGGGACAAGGGCCCCGTTCGGGCGGGCCGCGCGGTCCTGGGCCGCCGATCCCTACGCCGACGCGCTGGGTGCCGGCCGGGGGCCGCTGTTCCTGCGGCGGACGGACGGCTGGCTGCTCCCCCTGGAGGTCGAGCGCTGGTGCGCCCGCGCCGACGCGGTGGACCTACAGGTGCTGGCGTACTGCGAGGGCGCCGTGCTCGACGTGGGGTGCGGGCCGGGACGGCTGGTCGCGGAACTCGCCGCGCGAGGGTGCCCCGCACTCGGCATCGACGTCAGCGAGGCCGCCGTGGCCCGTACCGTGCGGCTCGGCGGGCAGGCGCTGCACCGGTCGGTCTTCGAGCCGCTCCCCGGCGAGGGCCGCTGGGGCACCGCCCTCCTCGTCGACGGCAACATCGGCATCGGCGGCGACCCGGCCGCCCTCCTGCGTCGCACGGCCGAACTCCTCGCCCCTGGCGGCCTGCTGATCGCCGAGACCGTGGCGGGCGCGGACGTCGACGAACGCGTCGACGTCCGTATCGTCCGCGCCGCGCACGAGGAGGCGGAGACCGGGGACGGGGCCGAGGACGAGACCGAGGACGACAGCCCGGCCGGAACCGGGACCGGGACCGGGAGCGATGGCGAGGGCGGTGCCCAGGGACCGTCGGGCGACCGGGGCGCCTTCCCGTGGGCCCGGCTCGGCACCCCGGCCCTGCTCCGGCACGCGGCCCGCGCCGGATGGCGCGCGGACGCTCAGTGGGCGGCGGGGGGACGGTCCTTCGTGGCCCTGCGCAACGGGCCACGGCGGGACGCCCGGAAGGACCGCAGGACGAGCAGCAGCGCGGACCCGGCGAACAGCACCGCCGTGATCAGCAGCCAGTGGGCCAGGAAGTCGTCGGCCGGCAGGGCGGTCGCCGACCGGTAGTGGTCGGCGATCTGCCCGCTGATCAGCGGGAACCACACCAGCAGCAGAAGACCGGAGAGGGCCGCCGGAACCCGGACGTACATCGTCCGGTCCCGGTGGCCGGTCGCGTCCAGCGTCTTCGAGACGACCCGGTCCGCACCGGCGTACAACGGCACCAGCACCAGGTCGTGCAGCACCGCCGCGCCCACGAACCAGAGCGCAACCCGGGACCAGTCGGCCGCGAGCAGCCGCACCCCCGCGTAGGCGGCGAGCGCGAACGAGCAGGCCAGCAGGAGGAGTTGGAAGGGGCTGCCGATCAGCTCCCGGCCGGGACGCGGACGCGTCGCCGGGCGCAGCCCCTCAAACCGTCGCCGCAGCCCAAGTCGTCGCGGGTCAAGTCGTCGCATCACAGGTCTCCGAACGTCATCCGGGCCACCCACTTGGTGTTCAGCACACCGGGCGCGGCCGGAACGATGATCCGCGCCGGGTAGCCGTGATCGGGGGTCAGGTCCTCGCCGTTGACGAACAGGGCGAGCAGGGAACGCGGATCGCGCACCTGGTTGTCGCGCAGGGCGGCCACCCGGAACGCCCCGCGCCGCTGCAACGACTCCACGAGTACGTCGGGGGCCGCGTCCTTCTCGTAGCCGACGAGCCCGGCCAGGTCCCGCAGCCGCACGCCCCGCCACCACTGGTCGGACGTCGACCAGCCCTCGACGCAGGCGATGGGCAACGCGGCGCTGTACAGGGGGAGTCTCTGGAGTTCGGCGCGGCTCAGCCGGACGGTCCGGCCCTTTCCCGCGACGACCAGACGCCAGGCCTCTTCGCTGGTCTCCGTGGCGGTGATGCCGCGTGACGCGGCCGTCTTGTTGATCTGGAAGCCGCCCGGTCCTGAGCCCGGTTCGGCGCCGCCGTGCGGGGCCAGGATCGCCGTGTCGCGCAGCGGCCCGTCGAAGCTGTGGCCCGCCGTGGTGGCGACCAGGAGCAGGGACCCGCCTCCGACGAACCCGAGGGCCCCGCGCCGCGAGACGGTGGGCGGCAGGGGATCGGGGGACACCAACTCGTCCTCGGGCCGCGCCGGTTCACCCGCGTCGGCCAGCGAACTCGCCCCCGGCCGGAGGCCTGCCTGCTCCGGCCGGGGACTCGTCTGCTCCGGCCGCGGGCTCGGGCGGCGGACATGGCGCAGGTTGCGGATAGCCGCCGGCACCCGCAGGACCGCGTGCGTCACGAACGCCGCGATGAACACCCAGGCGCCGTAGAAGTGCAGCGTGTAGAAGGAGCCGGGAAAGACGTAGTCGAGCTGGATGTTCAGCACGCCGGTGGTGAACTCGAAGAGCGCGCCCCCGACCAGAAGCAGCAGCGAGAGCCGTTCCAGCGCGTGGGCGAGCGAGCGGGCCGGCGGCAGCGCGAACAACTTCGGTACGACCGACCACAGTTTCGCCAGCAGGACCGGGATCAGCGCGACGCCGAGCGTGACGTGCACGCCCTGCGTGAAGCGGTACAGCCACACCGGACCCGTCGGCCAGGAGAAGAGGTAGAACCCGAGGATCCCCTTGTCGGGGGTCTTGTCGTTCACGGCCGAGAGGTTCGGGTTGTAGGCCGCGTACGAGAGGAGCCCGGTCACGAACAGCACCGTGATCCCGACGAGCAGCACCACGCCGAGCACGGAGGTGAACCAGGGGCCGCGCAGCGGGCTGCGCCAGAACGCGGGTGACGAGGGAGACCGTGGCATGCCCCGACCGTAGGCCGGGGGCACCCCCGAACGGGTTCTCAAACCATGACGAAACTCTGACGTCCACCTCAGTGGCCCCGCTTACCGGAGCCTCCCGGCCTAGCGTGCGAGGGTGAACCGCGATCTCCCCCGCGATCAGCCTCGCGACCGCCCCGAAGACCCTTCCCGGGCCCTCCCCCCGGCACCCCCGGCACCCCCGGCTCCTCCCCGGGCAGTTCCCCGGCCACTTCCCCGGGGCCTGTCACAGATCCCGTACCGGGCCTGGGACCGGGCCCTGTCCCAGGCCCGGCTCCCCGGTCTTTCCCGGGCGCTGCTGGGCGACCTGCCCCGGGACGTCCTGCGCGACCTGGCCGCCGCGCTGGCCGCCGCGCTGCTCGTCCTGACGGCGGTGGTCGTCGGTTATGTCATCGAGCACCGCGACGGCACGCTGTTCGTCAGCGCCGCGCCGCTGTACGGGCACTGGGGGCCGCATGTCGGGCCCGGCACCGCGGCCGCCATCGCCGTGGCCCTCGCGGTCGTGGCGTACGGACCTCTCCTCGCCGCCCGGCTGCCCTGGCGGAGGCTGCTCCTCGCCGTGTGGGGCACGACGACGGCGTGGACGTTCTCCCTCGCGCTGATCGACGGCTGGGAGCGGGGCGTGGCCCGGCGCCTCACCACGCGGTACGAATATCTCCAGGTCATCTCGCCGGTCAACCGCTTCCACGACATCCCGGCCGCCCTGCGGGACTTCACCCACCACATCCTGTTGCACTCCCCCGACCACTGGCCCGCGCACATCGCCGGACATCCGCCGGCCGCCACCCTCACCTTCGTCCTCCTCGACCGGATCGGACTGGGCGGCGGGGCCTGGGCGGGCGTCTGGTGCGTCACCGTCGGCGCGACGGCCGGGGCGGCGGTGCTCGTCACCGTGCGCGTCCTGGCCGGGGAGGCTCTCGCCCGGCGCGCCGCGCCCTTCCTCGCCCTCGCCCCGGCGGCCGTGTGGATGGGCACCTCGGCGGACGGCTACTTCGCGGCCGTCGCCGCCTGGGCCCTCGCCCTGCTCGCCCTCGCGGTCACGGGACACCGGCCGCGGACGGCCGGCCTCGCCTCCGGACTCCTCCTCGGCCTCACCGCGTATCTCTCGTACGGGCTGACCCTGATCTCCGTGATCGCCTGCGCCGTCCTGCTGCTCGGGCGCCGCTCCAGGCTCCGCCCGCTCCCGTACACCATGGCCGGACTCACCGTCGTACCCCTGGTGTTCACCCTGCTCGGCTTCAACTGGTTCGAGGCGTACCACCTGTTGGTCACCCGCTACTACGAAGGGGCGGGCGGTATCCGGCCGTACGGCTACTGGGTCTGGGCGAATCTCGCCTGCACGGCGCTGATCGCGGGACCGGCGACCGTGGCGGGTCTGCGCAGGGCGGGGGCGGCGGTCGTACGGATCGGGGCGGCCCCGGTACGGCTCCGGACCGCACCCGCACGCGGCACCGCGACGGCCGCACACGAGCCTCCGACTCCCGTCGGCGCGGTCTCGGGGGCGGCCTCGGAGGCGGCCTCGGGTACGAACCGAGGCGGTCGCGCGAGCACCGCCACGGATACGGGCCGATACGAGGGCGCGAACACCGCCACGGGCCCGGGCGCGAACGCGCGTCAGGGTTCCCGTACGGACCTGGCCGCCGCCGGTCCGGCCCCCCGGAGCGGCATCGCGCGGGAACACCTCGCCGGCGCCGCGCCCGGCACAGTCGCCGGCGCCGGAGCCCGCCCCACCGTCGGCGGTGCCCCGCGGCTCGCCGTCCTCGTCATCGGAGCGCTGCTCGCCCTCCTCGTCGCCGATCTCTCCGGCATGAGCAAGGCGGAGACCGAACGCATCTGGCTGCCGTTCGTGATGTGGATGCTCCCGGCGGGGGCGTTCCTCCCCCGGCCCCGCGCCTGGCTCATCGCCCAGGCGACGCTGGCCCTGCTCCTCAACCACCTTGTACTGACGGGCTGGTGACCGTCCGGGCCGGCCCCGGTCGCTCCGGAGCCGGCCCGCAGACGGATCGTCAGGTCACGTCGACGAAGTCACCCGGGGCCGTGGCCGCTCCCGTCGTGGACGTGCCGCCGAAGGTCCAGCGCCAGTAGCCGTCGGTGTTCGCCGGGACGGTGGTCTTCAGCGCCCCGGTGGAACCGGACGTCACCGTCTTCACGGTGGAGTACGTGGAGCTGCCCTTCGGGCGGAACTGGAGTTTCGCCGACTGCCCCGCGAAGCCGGTGTACTTGTGCTTCACCCAGTCGGCGCGGGTGAGGCTGCCCGTGACCGTGAGCGTCCTGCCCTTCGCCACCGGCTCCGGCGAGGCGTTCGCGGTGAGCTTCGCCCAGCGCCTGACCGAAACGCTGCCGGGCGCCGTCTTGTGCTCCTCGGCCTTCAGCGAGCCGCTGGACTTGAACAGGCGCATCGCCAGCCCGATCTTCCAGGTGGTGGCGTCACCGTTGGAGTCGAGGGTGTAGCGCGGTTCGATGTACAGCTCGCCCTCGCAGTGCGCCGTGTGCGCGCTCTTCTCGAAACAGGTGTAACTCCCCATGTAGATGCCCCCGCCCTCGGCGCCCGCCGCGGCGGTGGTGCCGTGGTAGAGGTAGGGATCGGTCGTCCAGTCCAACGGGCCCTCCACCGTGTAACCGGAGGGCAGTGCGATGTCGAACGTGACCGGAGGTTCCTTCTCCTCCGAGGTGCCCACCACGATCGGCAGGCCCTTGTTGACGACCACGTTCGACATGGTGATGCCGGTGCTCGCGGCCTGCGCCTCCGGCGCTGTCAGCGCGGTGAGCGCCAGGGCCCCCACGAGCGCCGCCACGGCGCCGGTTCGTCTGCCAGGGTTCATTCCCACCTCTTCGCCACGCGTACGCGATACGGAACCGCCCCGGACGGACAGGTGTTCGGGTAGCGGGAGGGGGAGGTCATCAAGCGCGTGATCATGTCCGGGCGATGAGGTGGGACGACTCAGCGCTCGGCGTCCGCCGACCGGGCCCACGAAATCCGGTCCGCTCGGTGTCCGCAGACCGGGCACGAACCCGGCACCCCCCGAACGGGCGAGAAGGACCGCGGGTCCGCGAGGGACGAGGCTCACTCGGGCGGCTCACCCGGCGCGCGGCGCCGCTCACCCGCGCAGAGGCTGGCCTCATCGCTTTCGACCCGCGAACAGGGAGGGGTCCGATGAGCTCGATGGACATGCCCGCGGATGCCCCACGGCAATCGGCGCGGGCCGCACACGCCACGATCCCGGCGGCGCCCAGACTCACCTGGCTGACGCTGGCGCTGATGACGACGGCGTCCGTGGCGAGTCTGCGAGCCGCTCCCACCATGGCGGTCTACGGGCTGGCCTGCGTGTTCCTGTACCTGGTCCCGGCGGTCGTGTTCCTGCTGCCGACCGCCCTCGTCTCCGCGGAGCTCGCCTCGGGCTGGAACGGCGGTGTCTACCGCTGGGTGAGCGAGGGGCTGTCCAAGCCGCTCGGCTTCCTCGCCGTGTGGTGCCAGTTCGCGATGACGATCTTCTACTACCCGAGCCTGCTGGCCTTCGTGGCGAGCACCCTCGCGTACGTGATCGACCCGGCGCTCGCCTCCAGCGGCCTCTACACCGCGATCGTCATCATGGTCCTGTACTGGACCGGCGTCTGGATCTCCTCGCGCGGCACCAAGGCCCTCGCGGGGCTGTCCAGTTGGGGCCTGGTCATCGGCACCCTGATCCCCGGCACGATCCTCGTCGTGCTCGGCATGGTCTTCCTCGCCCAGGGCAACCCCTCGGCCGCGCCCATGACGGCCAGCCATCTGCTGCCGGAGTGGACGGGCCTGGCCAGCCTCGTGCTGATCGTCAACAACTTCCTCTCCTACTCCGGCATGGAGATGAACGCCGTCCACGTGTCGTCGCTGAAGAACCCGGCGAAGGAATACCCGAAGTCGATGTTCCTGGCGATGGGCCTGGTGCTGCTGATCTTCATCCTGCCCGCGCTGGCCATCAGCTGGGTGGTCCCCGCCAACCAGACCAGCCTCACCGCCGGTGTCATGCAGGCGTTCGACGCGTTCTTCTCGTACTTCGACATCGGCTGGATGACCCCGATCGCGGCGGTGATGCTGATCTCCGCGTCGCTGGCCGGCATGCTGACCTGGCTCGCCGGACCGTCCAAGGGCCTGCTGGAGATCTCCCGCAGCGAGGGCTATCTTCCGCCGTTCCTCCAGCAGTTGAACCGGTTCGGCGTCCAGCAGAACATCCTGGTGGCCCAGGGTGCCGTGACCACGGTGATCGCCCTGGGCTACGCGTTCATCCCGAACGTCTCCAACGTGTACTGGATCTTCTCGACGATCACCACGCAGGTGTATCTCATCGTCTATCTGCTGATGTTCGTCGCCGCGATGAATCTGCGGAAGAACCAGCCCGACCACCCGCGCGGCTACCGCGTCCCCGCCCTCAGACTGACGTGCGTCGTCGGGCTGCTGTCCTCGGCCGCGGCCATGGTCATCGGCTTCGTGCCGCCCTCGCAGTTCGGCGGCGGCAGCGTGCTGGTGTACGTCGTCATCATCGGCAGCGGTCTGGGCCTCCTCGGCCTGCTGATCCCGTGGGCCTTCCTGAAGTTCCGCAAGCCGAGCTGGCAGACGGAGGCCGCGCGCGAGGCGGAGGCGGGGTCATGAGTCCCACCCGGTTCGCGTCCGAGCACAGGTGGATCTACATCGGCGCGATCGTCGTGCTGCTCACGCTCGTCGTGATCGGACTCGTGCGCTACGCGGCCATCACGACGAACAGCAAGGCCGCGAGCAAGGCCAACGAACTCGCCGACGCCGCCGTGGCGTCCGGCCTCCCCCGCCCCGACACCGAGCTGATCGAAAGCCTCCTGGGCACCGACGGCGGCCTGGTCTGCGACGACCCCGCGAGCGCCCTCAAGTCGGCCCTGTGGAAGATCAACGTGTCGAACGGCGCCGCGTTCGTCGGCCAGCGGCCCGTCATCGGCGACGGCAGTGCGCTCAAGGCCGAGGCCGCGATCCTGAAGATCTACTGCCCGGAGAAGCTGGACACGTTCCAGGACAGGCTCGACACCCTGAAGACCGACGACACGGTGAGGCGGTGACCGTGTCCGAACTCGCAGGGAAAATCGCCGGGTTGATGGGCCGGGCCAGGACGGACCTGGCCGAGCTGGTCGCCATCCCGTCCGTCGCCGACCCGCGCCAGTACCCGCCCGAGGAGTGCCGACGGGCCGCGCAATGGGTGGCCGACGCCTTCACCGAGGCGGGGCTGCGGGACGTCCACCTCGCCGAGACACCCGACGGGAGCCACGCCGTCATCGGCCACCGCCCGCCGCCGCCCGGCGCGCCCACCGTCCTGCTGTACTGCCACTACGACGTGCAGCCGCCGCTGGACGACGACGCCTGGACCACCCCGCCCTTCACCCTCACCGAACGCGACGGCCGCTGGTACGGGCGCGGCACGGCGGACTGCAAGGGCAACATCGTGATGCACCTGACCGCACTGCGGGCGCTCGGCGACGACATCCCGGTCGGCCTGAAGTTCGTCGCCGAGGGGTCGGAGGAGCAGGGCACGGGCGGTCTGGAGAGTTACGTGGCCCAGCACCCGGAGCAGTTCCTCGCCGACGCGCTGCTGGTGTGCGACACCGGCAACGCGGAGGTCGGCACGGGCACCGCCACCGTCACCCTGCGCGGCCTCGCCAGCGTCGTCGTCACCGTCGACACGCTGGCCGGAGAGGTGCACTCGGGCATGTTCGGCGGCCCCGCCCCGGACGCGCTCGCCGCGCTGATCCAGATGCTCGCCACCCTGCGCGACCCGGCCACCGGCGCGACCCGTGTCAACGACCTCGACTGCGAGGGCGGTTGGGAGGGAGTCGGCTACGACGAGGCCCAGTTCCGCGCGGACGCCGGGGTGCTGGACGGCGTCCGTCTCACCGGGACCGGCACGGTCGCCGACCGGCTGTGGGCCCGCCCCGCCGTCACCGTCCTCGGCATCGACTGCCCCCCGGTGGTCGGCTCCGCCGCCGCCGTACCGCCCACCGCACGGGCCCGGGTGAGCCTGCGCGTCCCGCCCGGCACGAACCCGGTGGCGGCCCGCGCGGCCCTCACCCGGCATCTCACCGAGGCCGCGCCCTGGGGAGCCCGGGTCACCGTCGAGGACGAGAGCGCCGGCGCCCCCTTCCGGGCGGCCACCGACGGCCCCGCCTACACCGCGCTCGGCCACGCCATGCGGGAGGTCTACGGCAAGCCCATGGCCTTCCTCGGCCAGGGCGGCTCCATCCCGCTGTGCAACGTCCTCGCCGAGACCTACCCGCGCGCCGAGATCATCCTCATGGGCGTGGAGGAACCCCGCTGTCTCATCCACGCGCCCAACGAGAGCGTCGACCCGGCCGAGATCGAGCACATGGCCCAGGTCGAGGCACTCTTCCTGCGCGCCTACGCGGCCGTGGGGAGCCGCGGCCGCTGAACGGACACGCGAAGGCCGAGCCCATCGTCAAGAAGGGCTTCGGGAAGTTCTGGGCCACGCACATCAAGGTGGAGCGTTCGGGAGTGCCGAGGCTCGACTGACGGCGGCAACGGTCCGGGCAGGGGCCTTCGTCCTGCCCCACACGGCTGCCACCCTGTCCGGAACGGCTCGCGCCCCGCCCGGGGTTCGGCTTGCAGGTGCGAGGACCGCCTGCCTATCGTCGCGCGTATGCAGTCCTACACGATCGGCCAGGCCGCCCGGCTCCTCGGGGTGAGCCCCGACACCGCCCGGCGTTGGGCGGACGCCGGGCGGGTGACCACGCATCGGGACGACAGCGGACGACGGCTCATCGAGGGGCGCGACCTCGCCGCGTTCTCGGTGGAGCTGGCCGGCACCGGCGGTGAGGAGGGCGTCACCTCCTACACGTCCGTCCGCAACGCCTTCCCCGGCATCGTCACCGCCGTCAAACTCGGCGATGTCGCGGCCCAGGTGGAGATCCAGGCGGGACCGCACCGGCTGGTCTCCCTGCTGACCCGGGAGGCGGTCGAGGAACTGGGCCTGGAAGTCGGTGTGGAGGCCACCGCCCGGGTCAAGTCGACCAACGTGCACATCGACCGCGCCTGAGCGACCGCCGGTTTCAGAGGTCGGAAGACCGTCGTCGGGCCGTCGAGCACGAGCGCCGCCGGGGTCAGGAGACCGTCGTCGAGTACGAGTGGGCTCCCGTCCCGGCCAGCGCGCCCCCGTCGACGATCAGGTACTCGTCGCGGATCGGGGTGCCGTCCAGCCAGCATTCCAGGATCTCCCGGGTGCCCGCCGCGTAGCGGGCCTGCGCGGAGAGCGAGGAACCCGAGATGTGCGGGGTCATCCCGTGATGCGGCATGGTGCGCCAGGGGTGGTCGGCGGGCGCCGGCTGCGGATACCAGACATCGCCCGCGTACCCGGCCAACTGCCCGCTGACCAGCGCTCGTTCGATCACGTCCCGGTCCACGATCCGGGCCCGTGCCGTGTTGATGAGATACGCCCCGCGCTTCATCGTGGCGAGCAGCCCGTCGCCGAACAGACCCTCGGTCTCCGGGTGCAGCGGAGCGTTGATGGTCACGACGTCGCAGTGCGGTGCCATGTCGGCCGCGGTCGGGTGGAAGGTGAGCCCGAGCTCCCGCTCGACGGCCTCCGGCAGCCGGTGGCGGTCCGTGTAGTGGAGCGACACGTCGAAGGGCGCGAGCCGCCGCAGCACCGCGAGCCCGATCCGTCCGGCGGCGACCGTACCGACGTGCATGCCCTCCAGGTCGTACGAACGGGCCACGCAGTCCGCGATGTTCCAGCCGCCGTCGAGCACGACCCGGTGCGAGGGCAGGTAGTTGCGGACGAGCGAGAGCGTCGTCATCACCACGTGTTCGGCGACGCTGATGCTGTTGCAGTACGTCACCTCGGCGACCGTCACCCCGTGCGCGATGGCCGCGTCGAGGTCGACGTGGTCGGAGCCGATGCCCGCCGTGACCGCCAGTTTCAGGTTCTTGGCGGCGGCGATGCGCTCGGGGGTGAGGTACGCGGGCCAGAACGGCTGCGAGATGACGACGTCCGCGTCGGGCAGTTCCCGGTCGAAGACCGATCCGGTGCCGTCCTTGTCGGAGGTGACGACCAGGGTGTGACCGCGCTCCTCAAGGAAGCGGCGCAGCCCGAGTTCGCCGGTCACACTGCCGAGCAGCCGCCCGGGGACGAAGTCGGTCCCCTTCGGGGTGGGCGCGGTCTGGCCGCCGGGATAGTGGTCGATGACGGGGAGGCCGTCCCGGGCGTACGTCGTCGGATATCCGTCGGCCGGGTCGTCGTACAGCACGCAGAGCACCTTGGCCATGTCGCGGCTCTCCTCAACTCCGTTGTCCGTAAGGTGCTTCCACCATCCTCGGAGTCAAATGCGCTGGTCAAAGCGAACGTTGCTATGTGCTGATAGCCGCGGGCTATGAACTCGCCTCACCCAGATGCGTCTTCAGCAAGGAGTCCAGCGCGTCGCGCACCCCCGCCTCCCGGGCCACCCTCAACAGCGCCTGCGCCAGCACCGATTCGGGCTCGTGCCGGGCGACCACGAGGCCGACCCGGGGCCCGTGCACGGGCCCGTCGAGCGGCACCACCCGCATCCCCTCCGGCACCCCGGACATGTGCAGCCAGGCGTGCGAGATCACGCTCGACCAACGGCCCCCGGGGAGCTGCGCGTACAGCCCGGCGACGGTGTCCGACTCGATCGCCGGAGCCGCCCGCGCGCCGTCCGCGGCGAAGCACTCGTCGATGATCCGGCGGTTGCGCATCCGTGGGCTCAGCAGACACAGCGGGAGAGCGGCCACCTGCGCCCAGCGGGCGGTCGCCGCGCCGGCCAGCGGACCGTCCACCGGGGTGAGCAGCACATACCGCTCCTCGTACAGCGGGAAGCGCCGTACGTGCCGCAGGTCGTCGTCGTCGAGATACGTCATCGCCGCGTCGAGCTCGAACTCGGCGAGCCCGTGCGTGATCTGCGCCGACGACAGCGACTCCAGGCTGACCCGGGCCCGTGTGTGGCGCTCGCAGAACGGGGTGGTCAGCAGGGACGCGGCGGGCAGCGCGGTGGGCACGATGCCGAGGCGCAGGGTGCCGGTCAGGCCGCCGCGCAGCGCCGACAACTCCTGGCGCAGGGCGTCCCGTTCGGCGAGGATCCGGTGCGCCCAGGCGAGGACGACCTCGCCCTCCGGGGTCAGCCCCTCGTACCGTCGGCCGCGGCGCACGATCGGCACGTCCAGCTCGTGTTCGAGCCGGCGGATCGCGGCGGACAACGACGGCTGCGACACGAAGCAGGCCGCCGCCGCCCGCGCGAAGTGCCGCTCCCGGGCGAGCGCGACCAGATACTCCAGCTGACGCAGCAGCACGCGCCACCTCCCGTAGGCGCGCCAGCGTCCCAGACGCGGGGCGCCCTGTCACGACCCGGCGATCGGACTCCCGGCCCAGGCGGCCGGACTCACGCCGGGCGGGCCGGCGCGGGCGAGCCCGGACCGGCACGGATGGTCAGCCGGAGGGCTCGTCCGGCCAGGGCGGGTAACGGCCGTCCACCCGGATGGCGTTGATGCCGCTGATGTGCCGGGCTCCGCACCGGTCCTGCGGCAGGACCAGTTGCGGGCCCGCCCGGTCCAGCGGGGTGCCGTCGATGCCGACCGCGAGCAGCACCGGAGCGTCCGCGAAGTCGGGGTCGATCTCGGCCCAGGTGAGCAGCGCGTGGTGGCCGTCCGCGCCCGCCACCGCGATGAGGAAGCGCAGCCGGTCCTTGCGGCGGGCCGGATCGAAGCGGGGTCCGGCGTCCAACAGCACGTCGTGCAGCAGCGGGCCCTCGAAACCGTGGTGCCGCACTCCGCTGGTCGAACACTCGAAGCTGACCCGGACCCGGTGCTGGGGCCACGCGAACAGGTCGGGCACGGTCAGTCTGGCCGGCCGGGCGAGGTCACCGGTCAGAGCGAGTTCCGCGAGCGGGGGAGCGGGCGGCGTCGGCTGTGTCAGGGACTGGCTCACTGGGCAGTACCTCCCGCAGGACCGTACCCGGCGGGCGGTCCCGTACAAACGCACATGCGTACATCCGACAGCCGTACGCACAGCTCATGCGATGCGACAGGAGACTTAAAGCTCGCACATGCGGAAGTATGATCAGCGCATAACAGAACGTGAGCTCATGACTGGAGATCACGACGGAGGCTTCAGCGAGCCTCAGAGTTTCCGAGGGAGTAGATCCGTGATGACCCGATCCGCGCGCCGGACCCGCCGCACCAACCGGACCCTGCAGGTGGCCGGCGTCGGTGCCGCCGCGCTGCTGGCCCTGAGCGCCTGCTCCTCCTCCGACGGCAAGTCCGACTCCTCCGACAAGGCGAAGTCGTCCGCCTCGACGTCCTCCTCGACGAAGCTCTCCGGCACGGTGACCGTGTTCGCCGCCGCCTCCCTGAAGGAGAGCTTCACGGCCCTCGGCCAGGAGTTCGAGAAGGCCCACCCGGGCACCAAGGTGACCTTCAACTTCGGCGGCAGCGACACCCTCGCCGCGAGCATCACGGGCGGTGCCCCGGCGGACGTCTTCGCCGCCGCCAGCCCGAAGACGATGGCGATCGTGACCGACAAGAACGACGCGGCGACCGCCCCCGCCACCTTCGTGCGCAACCAGCTGGAGATCGCGACCCTGCCCGGCAACCCGGACAAGGTCGCCTCCCTGAAGGACCTCACCAAGTCCGGCCTCAAGGTCGTCCTGTGCGACAAGACGGTGCCGTGCGGCGCCGCCGCGCAGAAGGCGCTGGACGCGAGCAAGCTGAAGCTCACCCCCGCCTCCTACGAGCAGGACGTCAAGAGCGCCCTGACCAAGGTGGAGCTGAAGGAGGCCGACGCGGCGGTCGTGTACAAGACCGATGTGAAAGCCGCGGGTGACAAGGTGGAGGGCGTGGAGTTCCCCGAGTCGGCCAACGCCATCAACGACTACCCGATCGCCCTGCTCAAGAACGCGCCGAACGCGGCCGCGGCCAAGGCGTTCATCGAGCTGGTGCGGTCCGCGGAGGGCCAGAAGGTGCTGACGACAGCCGGCTTCCTACAGCCCACGTCCTGACATCCGCCCCTGTCAGCCACGTCCGGACAGCCGTGCCCCGTCTCCTGAAGCCATGAGTGATCCCGTGACCTCGCTCGACAAGTCCGACGCCGCGGCCGGCGCCCTCACGGGTGGGCCGCGGCGCGGACGTGGCCGGACGCGGGGCCGGGTGCGGCGCGGGGCGCCGCTTCCTCTCCTGCTGCCGGCCCTCGCCGGGCTCACGTTCCTGCTCCTCCCGCTCCTCGCGCTGCTCGTCCGGGCGCCCTGGCGCAGCCTGCCGGAACAGCTGACCAAGCCCGAGATCTGGCAGGCCCTCCGGCTGTCCCTGTTCTCGGCCACGGCGGCCACCGCGGTGTGCCTGGTGCTCGGGGTGCCGCTCGCCTGGCTGCTGGCGCGTACGGAGTTCCCCGGGCGCGGGCTCGTCCGGGCCCTGGTCACGCTGCCGCTGGTACTGCCCCCGGTGGTGGGCGGTGTCGCGCTGCTGCTGGCCCTCGGCCGCAACGGCGTCGTCGGGAAGCTGCTCGACTCGTGGTTCGGGATCACGCTGCCCTTCACCACGGCCGGGGTGGTCGTGGCCGAGGCCTTCGTGGCGATGCCCTTCCTGGTGATCAGCGTGGAGGGCACCCTGCGGGCGGCCGACCCGCGCTACGAGGAAGCCGCCATGACCCTCGGCGCCTCCCGCTTCACCGCGTTCCGCCGGGTCACCCTGCCCCTCATCGCGCCGGGCATCGCCGCCGGTTCCGTCCTGGCCTGGGCCCGCGCGCTGGGCGAGTTCGGCGCGACGATCACCTTCGCGGGCAACTTCCCGGGCCGGACCCAGACCATGCCGCTGGCCGTCTACCTGGCCCTGCAGAGCGATCCCGACGCCGCTATCGCGCTGAGCCTCGTCCTGCTCGTGGTGTCGATCGCGGTTCTCGCCGGCCTGCGGGACCGCTGGATGACGGCGGGGTCATGACGGACGTCCATGCGAGCGTGAGCGTCACGCCGGACATCTCCACGAGGGTGAGGTGACCCGCGTCATGACCGACGCGACCCCGGCGGCCACGGCCGCGCCGTCCGGCAAGGGACTCGACGCCCGTCTCGTCGTCCGGCGCGGCTCGTTCCACCTCGACATCGAGCTCTCCGCCGCCCCTGGTGACGTCGTCGCGCTGCTCGGGCCGAACGGCGCGGGCAAGACCACCGCGCTGCGCGCGCTGGCCGGGCTCACCCCGCTGTCCGAGGGCGGCCGGCTGCGGCTGGACGGCGTCTCCCTGGACCGTACGCCGCCCGAGTCCCGCCCCGTCGGCGTCGTCTTCCAGGACTATCTGCTCTTCCCGCACCTGTCCGCGCTCGACAACGTCGCCTTCGGGCCGCGCTGCCAGGGCGTATCCAAAGCGGAGGCGCGGGCACAGGCCGCCATCTGGCTGGAACGCATGGGCCTCGCCGACCACGCCGGGGCCAAGCCGCGCCGGCTCTCCGGCGGGCAGGCGCAACGGGTCGCCGTCGCCCGCGCCCTCGCCGTCCACCCCCGGCTGCTGCTGCTCGACGAACCGCTCGCCGCGCTGGACGCCCGTACGCGCCTGGACGTACGGGCCCAACTCCGGCATCACCTGGCCGACTTCGAGGCCGTCGCCGTCCTCGTCACGCACGACCCGCTGGACGCGATGGTGCTGGCCGACCGGCTCGTGGTCGTCGAGGACGGCCGGGTCGTCCAGGAGGGCAGCCCCTCGGACATCGCCCGCAGGCCGCGCACCGACTACATCGCCCAGCTGGTCGGCCTCAACCTCTACCGGGGCGAGGCCGAGGGCCACACCGTACGGCTGGAGGCGGGCCCGGCGATCACCACGACCGAGACGCTCGACGGACCCGTCTTCGTGGCGTTCCCGCCGAGCGCCGTCACGCTCCACCGCGACCGCCCCACCGGCTCCAGCGCCCGCAACCTGTGGCAGTGCCGCGTGAGTGGTCTGGAGACGCACGGCGACCAGATCCGCGCGGACCTCACCGGCGAACTCCCGCTCGCCGCAGACCTGACGACGGTCGCCGCGGCGGAACTCGACCTGCGTCCGGGCGCCGCCGTCTGGGCCACGGTGAAAGCGGTCCAGACACACGCCTATCCGGCCTAGGGTCCCCCGCCAAAGCGCCGACCGACGCCAGTCCGGAGGCGCTACTCCCCGGGTGGGACAGCCGTCGCGCGGGCCATCACGCAGTCGAACTCCACCACCCGGCCGGTCGCCGCCTCCCGTGACACCGGGTACATGCCGGTGATCTCGAAGCCGCTCTCCTCGTAGACCGCGATGGCCTCGCCCATCCGGGGGCTGCCCTCGTACAGCCGCAGCGTGGCGACCTCCGACTGCATCCCCACGAACTCCGCGGCGCGCTCTCCGGCACCGGCGAACACCTCCAGGTCGTAGCCCTGGGTGTCCATCTTCAAGTAGGGGCGGGGGTCGGTGATCCCGGCGAGCGCCTTGTCCATCATCCCGTCGAGACGGCGGACCTCGATGTCCTCGGTACGGGTCTTGGCGAAGCGCTTGTAGCGGTCCTTGCCGTAATCGCTGGGCGGGAGAAGGGAGTTCATGGTATTCCAGCCCACATGGATGGACTGGGTCGTGTCCTCCCGGCCGAGGCCGACCTGGTGCACCTGCCAGTCGGGATCCCCCTCGGCCGCCTCCCGGAGCTTGCCGAAGGCCTCCGCGGTCGGCTCGAAGGAGACGATCCGGCCCCTGTAGCCGAGGCGGCGCAACTGACGCCCGAACTGGCCGGAGTTGGCGCCCACGTCGAAGACGCAGTTCACCTCGTACCGCTTGAGCAGGGCGGTCACGTGCTGCCCGCAGAGATAGGCCGCGGCCGACAGCTGGAACTTGCGTTCGTCGGCCGCCGTCTCCTTCTCGTCGAGCAGGAGACGGGCGCCGGTGCCGCCGAGCGGAACGTGCTTCCAGGCCGCCGTCCGCCCGCGCAGCACCAGATCGGCGCCCTCGCCGAGGGCGACGCGTCTGCGCACACCGCGCCGGTAGACCACCGCGGCTCCCGATCCGAGGTCCAGCACCTGCACCCCTACGCGGGGAAGCAGACCTAGCAGCTTTCTGTGAAGGGTCGCCATGGCCCACACCCTGTCAGACATCCCCGCGTGTCCACCGGGAGTTGGTTGAACCCCCTTCCGGCCGCGTGATAGAGGCAGGGGGTGACCTCTCCTGAGACCGGGATTCCGGAACTGGCCGCCGCCCTGAACATGAAACCCCACCCGGAGGGCGGCTGGTTCGTCGAGACCTGGACCGCGCCGCAGGCCTTCCGGCCCGACGGCTACCCCGGCCCCCGCGCCGCCGCCTCCGCCATCTACTTCCTCCTCACGCCCGGCGACACCTCCGCCTGGCACACCGTCCGCTCGGACGAACTCTGGCTGTGGCACCGCGGCGGCCCGCTGGACGTGCTGCTCGGCGGCGACGGGACAACTCCCCAGTCCACCCCGCAGGTTGTCCGTCTCGGCCCCCGCGTCGAGGCCGGGGAGCGCCCCCAGGCACTCGTTCCCGGCGGTGTCTGGCAGTCCGCCCGTCCGGCCGGCGACGAGGAGGTTCTGGTGAGCTGCGTGGTGGCGCCCGGCTTCGACTACGACGACTTCCACCTGCTGGACTCGGGGCGCTGAAACGGCCGTTGAGCGGCCTGTGGCGGCTTTGTGACGTAGGTCGTTGGTTGCGGATCGCCCGGGTGGGGCATCACCCGAGGGCAGGACCGGCCGCGCACCGCTTCGCGCGGGGTCCCGGTCGACGGGGACGGAGCCGTCGGCCGGATACCGGTTGTCCTGGGAGGGGGAAGAGAGGTGTCAGTCATGCGTGCGCACCAGCGCACCGTCCGGCCGACCGCCCGCGTGGAGTACACACTGCCGCGTACGGCCGTATCGGCGGGCAGGGCCCGCAAGCTGACGACGGCTTTTCTGACCCGGCCGCGTCCACGGCTCGCGTCGCCGACCGCCGACCAGGTGGACGACGCCACACTGATCGCCTCCGAGCTCGTCGCCAACGCCGTACGGCACGGCCGCAGCGGATGCAGACTGCGTCTGCAACTGGGGCACGGACGGGTGACGGTCGAGGTCCGCGACGACAGTCCCGGACGGCCGCGGGTCGGCGTGCTGGACGCGGAATCGGAAAGCGGCCGGGGCCTGGCGATGGTCCAGCAGCTCGCCCACAGCCTGGAGGTCGTCAGCACGGGCCCGGGCGGCAAGACCGTCCGCGCGGTCCTGGCGGTGTAGCGACGGGCCTTACGCCGTCGTCGCCGTCGAGCCCGCCATCCGGATCGCGCTCGGCATCGGCACCGGCGTCAAGGTCGCCGTGGCCGTCCGCGTCGGCATCCGCATCGAGATCGGCGAGCGTCGCGCCGGATGCGTTCGGCGCGGTCGAACCGATGAGCCGAGTTCGGCGCCGCCGAGAGTGGGCACAAGGCGCCGAAAATTCACCGCAATTTCAATGACCGCAAAAGACGGATGGCCGACACCCACACCTTGCGGTGCGGACGCCGGCCATCCGGTGTCCCGGACTAGGCGGGGACGATGTTCTCCGCCTGCGGGCCCTTCTGGCCCTGCGTGACGTCGAAGGTCACCTTCTGGCCTTCCTGGAGCTCACGGAAGCCAGAGGTGGCGATGTTCGAGTAGTGAGCGAAGACGTCGGCGCCGCCGCCATCCTGCTCGATGAAGCCGAAGCCCTTTTCCGCGTTGAACCACTTCACGGTGCCAGTAGCCATGTCAAATCTCCTTCGGGGCAAAGCTCGAAGGTCCACACTGTGTGGACCTGCGTCGCCGTGATGATTACCCCAACCGGAATGCACCGGAAAAACTTTGGGAACCACAACTGCAACTGAAATCGACAGTAGCACGCTGCGGGCCTCGAAGGGGGCGCGCTATCTCACCCCGTCGCGGGGAATATTAAAACCTCGCGGGCCCGTGCACCAAATTCTGTATCGGCCGAAGCAGGTATCCCGGAACGGGCCGGAAAACGGCCTCAGAGTGCCTCTGACGTCCCGCTCACGCGTCCTGCGGTGCCGACCCGCGCAGCTCCTCGTTGATCCGCAGGGCCTCGTCGAGGCAGTCCTCCAGCGTGACGATCCGGCAGGCCGCCTCGACGGGCGTGCCCTGGTCGACGAGATCCCGGGCGCGGGCCGCGACCCGCAGCTGGTTGCGGGAGTAACGACGGTGACCGCCCTCGGAGCGCCGCGGCGTGATCAGTCCGGCCTCCCCGACGGCCCGCAAAAACGCGGGGGTGGCGCCGATCAGCTCGGCGGCGCGACCCATCGTGTAGGCGGGGTAGTCGTCGTCGTCGAACCGGTCGGTGGGGCTCATGGTGCTTCCCTGGGGCGCGTGCATCACCTTCCACTTTGGCAGATCCCGGCCGGTACCGGCCGGGGCACCCGGCATCGGCCCGGTGACATCCGCGCGCCGCACTCACCCGGACGGCCCGGTGCGCTGGTGGGCGGCCCCGGCCGGTGATGGCGTGGAGGGACACAGCCCGATCTCGGGACCGTCCTCGGGAGGCCTCCGTATGAACCGTCCGTCCTGTCTCCTCGCGTCCGCCCTGACCGCGGGGATGCTGTTCTCGACGGCCGCCTGCTCGAACGGCGGAGGGGACGGCGGCGGCTCCGGCCGTACGGACACCCCCGCGTCCCCCACCACCGCGTCCGGCGTCCCGGCCTCCCCCGTCGCCGAGGAGTCCGGCGCCGCGTCGCCCTCGCCCTCCCCTTCCGTCCGTACGCTCACCAAGGCCGAGGCGCAGGCCGCGCTGATCACCAACTCCGACCTGGGGTCGCAGTGGGACGAGTCGAAGGGCGTGGCGGCCTGGCACGACACGGTGCTCAAGAGCAAGGTCGACGAGGCGGACTTCGTCACCGACAAGGCGAACGCCAAGCAGTGCCAGAAACTGCTGGACGGTCTGTACTCCGAGGACCTGCTGGGCAAGCCGCAGGGCGCCAGTGCCGTCACCGGCTTCGACGACAGCGACAACGACGCCCAGATGCGCTACGAGGTCGCCTCGTACGGGAAGAGCTCGCTGGACGCACAGCTGAAGTGGCTGAGCACGCTGCCGGACGTCTGTGACCAGTTCACGGCCGTCAACGGCAACGGCGACAAGCAGACCGTCCAGGTCGTCTCGACCCATCTGCCCGATGTGGGGAACGCCCGCCAGGGGCTCCAGGTCACGATGAGCGGTGAGCTGGAGGGCGACCCCGAGACCCTGACGCTCGACTTCGCCGCCGTGCGGGTCGGCGACAGCGCCTTCTCCCTCACCAACGGCGGCCTCTCCGGAACCGAACACGGATCAACCGAACAGGCGGTCGAGGCGGGCACGAACCGCCTTCAGGACGTCCTTGCGGGGAAGTCACCCGCGCCGACACAGGGGTGACGAGCCCGGCCCGGCCGGAACCCGGCGGGAGGCATGCGGGGCCTGGCGAGAGGCATGCGGTGTGGGCCGTTCGGAACGGGAACGGTGATGCGGGACGGCCAGGGGTGATTCACGTGGCCGGCCTCGACGGCCGCGCACCGCGGCCCCGGCAACCTGTGGTGGGGCTGCCGCGGGCTGAGGTGGCGGGCCGGGGTGTTACGTCACTGCGGGCGAGTCAGAGCCGGTCCATCCGGGAGTAGGGGCTCAGGACGCGGACCTGGCGGGCGCCGAAGTCGACGAGCATCGCGATGCCCTCTTCGACGCCGACGATCGTGCCCAGGCCGTACTGGTCGTGGGAGACGCGGTCTCCGAGGCTGAACTCCTTGGCCACGGGGACGACGGGTGCGGCGAAGGGGCTGGTGGGCAGGTGGCGCCGGGGCGCGGAGGATTTACTCATCGTGATTCCAGTATGGGCCCTATTCCGGTGGGCGGTAGGGCTTGATGGTCTCGATCCCGCTCCGACTCGGCGTCCCGGACCGCTCCGCGACACGGTGGGCGGGGACCCCGGTGCGCGGTCCCCGCCCGGTCCGCCCGGCGTTCCCTGAGGTCAGCCCTCGGGGCGGCGGTCCCGTGATCTTTCCGGCGCGCGGAGCCGTCCACCGGGCGAGCCTGTTGTGCACCGGACAGGCCGCGACGACGGGTCCGGGACGGGCCGGACCCGCCGTCGCGAGACGCCGGTACGAGTGATCCCCCCGGGGGGCGTACGCCGGCACGCCCCCGGTCCCGCTCTCCGGAGAGGGGGGATGCCCAGGTCCTGTCCCAGACGACTCCGGCGAGGGACGCGATCGCCATGAGCCGGATAGTTGGCCGTTGAAACAAATTTCCGGTGTACGCGATCCGGCCCTTCATCCACCCCCGGATGTCGGCCTGGTCACCTGAACCGGCCACGCGGTGACGGGATTCAGCCGGTTCATGACGCTCGCCACGACATTGGCCGCCATGTTCGTCGCCGCGGAAGGGAGTTGGGCGATGCGGGCCGGGTGCCGGCCGTGGGCGGGATGCTGGGCGAAGAGGGCGACCGTGGTGGACAGCTTCGCGTCGTACATGGTCTGCCACAGGGTGCGGGTTCCGGCACCGCCGGTGAACACCCCCCAGGCCCCGCCGGCGGGGTGCAGGAACTTCGCGACGAGCTGCGCGGAGGACGGGTCCATCGCGGTGCGGGTGTGCGGGCGGGCGGTGTAGAGGGTGCGGCCGTCCCGGGTGATCCGCTGGACGGTGTACGGCTCGGCGTACGTGCCGCCGGACGCCGCCGCGGCGTACGCGGCCGCCAGCGAGAGCGGAGTGGGCGCGGCGCGCTTCGCGAGCGCGGTCAGCGGCGGGCGGAGCTTCACCCTGGTGAACGGCTCCAGCGCCGTGCCCGCCTCCACCGCTCCGGCCAGCGCGTCGTTGAACGGCTGCCGGGCGTAGTCCGCGCCCCCGTACAGCACACGGACCGCGCCGTCGCCCGGCACCAGCGCGACGATCGAGGAGTGCAGGCTGACGCCCTTGGCGCCCGCCGGGTCGGCGACCTGTTCGGCCGCCGCGTCCTGGGCGGCGAGGTCGAAGGTGGTACGGACGGTGTAACCGCCGCGGGCCAGTTCGTCCTGGGTGATGCCGAGCCGGTCGGCGGCCTCCGCGGAAGCCGCGTCGATCAGATACTGGCGCTGGCCGTCCGTGGCCCCGGGCGGATAGAAGCGGAACGCGGGGAGACGGGCCGCGGCGCGCTGGGCCGGCGTGATCGCCCCGCTGTCGGCCATCGCGTCCAGCACCCACTCCCAGCGGCGCGTCAGCTTCGCCGTCACCGCGGCGTCCGAGCCCGCCTTCTCGTAGTACGAGGGGATGTTGATGACGGCGGCGAGGGCGGCGCCCTGACTGACCGACAGAGCGGACGCGTCGACGCCGAAGTAGTTGCGCGCGGCGGCCTGGATGCCCGCGGCGCCGCGTCCGAAGTAGACCGTGTTGAGGTAGCCCTCCAGGATCTCGTTCTTCGACCGGGTGCGGTCCAGCTTGATCGCGATCAGCGCCTCGCGCGCCTTGCGGGACAGCGACTGCTGGGGACTGAGCAGGGCGTTCTTCACGTACTGCTGGGTGATCGTGGAGCCGCCCTGCCGGCCGCCGCCGCTCACCGTCGACCAGGCCGCCCGGACGATCGCGGTCGGCGAGATGCCGGAGTCCGTACGGAAGGAACGGTTCTCCGCGGCGATCACCGCCTCCTGGACATATCGCGGCACCTGGGCGAGCGGGACCTCCTGCCGGTCCACCGGGCCGCGCCGCCCCAGATAGTCGCCCCGGGTGTCGGTGAAGACCGTGCTCTGCATCGCCGTCTCCGGGTGCGGCTTGGGAATCCCGGTGAGCCGGTACGCCACCACCGCCGCGCCGGCGAGCGTGAGCACGAGGACGAGCAGGACGACCAGCGCGTGGCGCAGCCGGCGGCCGCGGGTGCGGCGGACCTTCACGCGCCGGGCGCGGAGGACGCGGCCGAGGCCGGACCGGACGCGGGCACCCGGGCGCCCGCTCCGCGCGGGGGCGGTGGTCCCCGCGCGCGTCCCCCTCCAGGACGGTGTCCCCGGCACGGCTCGCGGACCCCTCGCGCCTCGCGAGCCCCGCACACCTCGCGGGTCCCGCACGCCTCGCAGGCCCGTCACGCCTCGCGAGCCCCGCGCACTTCGAGCGCCCCGCTCGCCTCGCGGGCCCTTCACGGCAGGTATCCCTGGCTCGCCAGCACCGCGCCCGAACTGTCGTACACCGTGACTCTCCGGGGGGCCAGCGACGGGGTGTCGTCCGGGACCGGGGTGGGCGGGCCCGGCGTCACCGCGTACCAGGCGCCCCAGCCGGGCCTGCCCGCGAGGGTCAGGGCGGTGGCGTGGACGACGCCCGCGGCGGTCGTGACCTCGACGTGGGCCGCTTCGCCCGAGCCGTGGAAGACCCCGGAGAGGAACGTGCGGCCGTCGTTCCAGTAGGACGCCTGGAGCGAGACGCCGGGGCTGCTCGAATCGAGGTTGCCGTTCACGACGCTGTGGATCTGGACCGGCAAGCCCGGTTCCGTCCAGCGCGAGCCTTCCTTCGTCAGCCAGATCTCGGTGCCGGAGGCCACCCGCACCCGCTCACCGGGCGCCACGACCCGCACCCGCCCGGCGGTCTCCGCGGGGGAGGGGGTCGCGCTGTCGCCATGGGCGGCGGGCGAGCTCACCGGCTCGCCGAACCCGAGGCCGGCGCCGTCGTGGAGTCCGACCACGGCGAGCGGCACCAGCAGCGCACCGCAGGCGGCCCCGAGCACGACGGTCCTGCGCCGGCGCCGGCGCCTGCGGCCCTCGCGTTCGATGGCGACGAGCGGAACGGCGGAGGGTGTGACGTCGTACGCGGCGTCTGCGAACACCTCGCGCAGCCGCTCGGCGTCGGCCGACATGCGCTCGGAACGGGACGAGAGACTCATGAGCGTGCTCCGGAGACGGGGTGGCGGCCGGCGAACACCGGGTGGGCGCGCAGCGCCTGGAGGCCGCGCCGGGCATGGGTCTTGACGGTGCCGACCGAGCAACCGAGCAGCTGGGCCGTCTCGGCCTCGCCCAGGTCCTCCCAGTAACGCAGCACCAGGACGGCGCGCTGCCGTGCCGACAGCGCGGCCAACGCGGTGTCCAGAGCGGCCCGTTGGGTGACCGTCTCGGCGTGTCCGGGATCGCGCTGGTGCGCCCGCTCGGGCACGAAGGGCATCAGGAGCTGCACGACCCGTCTCTTGCGGGTCCGGCTGATGTTGTTGTTGACCAGCGAGCGGCGTACGTAGAAGTCGACGTCGTCGCTCGGGATGCGCCGCCAGCGGGCGTACACCTTGGCCAGCGTGGTCTGGACGAGATCCTCGGCGTCGTGGAAGTCGCCGGTGAGCAGGTGCGCGGTGCGCACCAGGCGGGGCCAGGCAGCACCGGCGTACGCGGCGAAGTCACCACTGTCGGCGTGGACTTGGGAGGTGGCGATGAGGTTGTGCGGCACGACCTGCGGTCCCTCGGGTCGGGTGCGTGGGGGGTGGTTCGGTGGGCACGGGAGCCGGAGTCCTGCACGGCCCGGCTCCCGTGCCCGCGTGCTCAGTTCAGGTCCAGCCGGGAGTAGACGTCGCCCTCGGTGTCGCGGACGACGATGTGGCGGACGGCGAAGCCGTCGCGGCTCTCGGCCGGCAGGTCGGCGCCGGCGTACCAGACGCCCCAGCCGGGGTTGCCCGCGAGTTCCAGGAGCTTGCCGTGCAGGGTCCCGGCGGTGGTCCGTACCGTGACGCGCGAGGCGGTGCCCTTGCCGCCGTAGTACACGCCGGACAGAGTGGCGTGGCCTTCGGCGGTGACCTCGGTGTACGCCGAGACGCCGGGCGTGTGGAGGTCGATGTTCCCGTCGGCCACGCTCGTGAAGCGGGGATCGGGGTCGCCGGGCATCGTCCAGTGCTTGCCCTCCGCCGTCAGCCAGAACTCGGCGCCGCCGGGCTCCCCGACGTGCTCGTCAGGGGCGACGATCCGGGCGGTGGGAGCGATCTTCGCCACCGGGAGAGGGGTGGCGTGCGCCGACCGGACGGTGACCCGCGCCGACTGGCCTGAGGCGGGCGCCGCCTTCCCGGGCGGGACGCCGTACGCCGCCGTGGGCGCCCCGATCAGCGCCACGGCGACCGCGGCCGCCGCGACATACTTCCGAATCCTTGCCATGAACGGACAACTCCTCGTGATGTGACCGACGTTCGGGCGGTACAAGGGCGCCTCTCCCCTCCTACAAACTCCCGGCGCCCGCGGGCCGGATGACACCGGCCGGAGATTTTCCGCACGGATGTGCGTCAGCCGAGCGCGCTCGTCGCCCGCCACTGGTCCCAGCTCAGGTTCCAGTCGCCGTAGCCGTTGCCGACGGCGACCGTGTCCCGGGAGCCGACGACCTTGACGACGTCGCCGGGGACGACCTCGTCGTAGAACCGCTTCGCGGGGCCGCCGGTGGCGAGTCCGACGCAGCCGTGCGTGACGTTCTGGCGCCCGCCGTAGGTGTTCGCCTTCGGGTTCTGGTGGAGGTACGTGCCCGAGGCGGTGAGGTGGACGGCGTAGTAGTAATAGCCCGCGTACGCGTCGCCGTAGCCGACGCTCCGGGAGTTCATGAAGACCTTGGGCGCCTTGTCGGAGACGACCATCGTGCCGTTCCAGGTGTCCATGCCCGGCGCGCCCGCGGTGATCGGGACGCGGCGCGACGAACCGGCCGTCTCGAGCGTCATGAAGTGTGTACGGACATCCACTGTGGCGACGAGGGAGCGGCCGACCGTGAAATGCCTGGTGATTCCGGCTCCGGCCCGGACGGTGACCGCCGTGCCGGGCTTCCAGTACGTGTGGGGGCGGAAGTCGACGCGCCCGCCGTCGGCGAGGTTGCGGTCCCTGACCCAGCCCCAGGAGCCCTCGACATCGGCGGTCACCTTCAACTGCCCTTCCACATCGGCCCGTTCGGCCACGGGTATCGGCTGGTCGAAGGTCACCGAGATCGGCATGCCGACGCCCACGGTCTGCCCGTCGGTGATGTTGATGTGGGCGCCCGTCAGGGACCTGGGCGGTGTGGCGGAGGGCTTCGGCCGGGCCTTGCCCGCAGGACCGGCGGTCCCGGTGGCGGCCGGCTCACCGCCGGGCCCGGCCCCCCTGCCCCCGCCGCCGTCGGCCACCGCCTGCGCCTGCGCCGAACACCCGGTGAGCGCGAGCGCGCACACGGCCGCCGCGCTCCAGGCCCGGGCGAACCGGCCCCGGCCGCCTCTCAGTTCCGTGGTCATGGTGATCCCCCTGTGGTGTGTTTCGATGTGCGACGTACGGGACCTGTACGCACGGCGGGGACGGCCGGGTTGCACACGGCCGGCGAAACCGCGGAAATTCCGGCGGGGGGCATGACCGAGGAAGAGTTCGACGCGTTCTACGCGACCGCGTTTCCCCGGCTGACCGGCCAGCTCTACGCGTTCACGGGGGACCACGGCGAGGCGCAGGACGTCGTCCAGGAGGCGTTCGTCCGCGCCTGGGACCGGCGGAAGGAGTTCCTCGCCGACGGGGCGCCCGAGGCGTGGATACGGACCGTGGCGACACGGCTCGCGGTGAGCCGCTGGCGCCGCGCGCGCCGCTGGCTGGAGCTGGTGCGGCGCACACCGCCCTCGGACCACACCCCGGGCCCCGGCCCCGAGCGCGCCACACTCGTAGCCGCGCTGCGTACGCTGCCCGAGGCACAGCGGATGGCGATCGTTCTGCACCATCTGTGCGACTTGAGTGTCGAGCAGGTAGCCTCCGAAACCGGTGCCCCCGTGGGCACGGTCAAGGCCCGGCTCTCCCGTGGCCGGGCGGCGCTGGCACGGGTGCTCTCGGAGGATTCGGCGGACTCGGCCGGTTCCGCGCGTCCGCCGGACTCCGCGGGCATGCCGGACATCGGGGAGAGGGAGGACGACCGTGTCCGATGAACTCACCTCTGATCTGCGGGAGTTGGCGGCCGAGAGCGAGCGACCGCCGACGCTGACCGGTGCGCAGATCCGAGGCCGGGCGGTACGCCGCCGACGCCGCCGACGCCGTACGGCACTGGCCGCGGCCGGCGCCTCCGCCGCGGGAGCGCTCGCCCTGGTCCTCACGCTCGGCCTGGACGGCGGCACACACCACGTTCCGCCCCTGGCCGCGACCCCCGCCGTCACCCCGAGCCCGCAGGTGGCGGCGCCGGACGCCACGATCGACCTGGGCCGGCGGGTGGTCTCGGTCGTCGGCCGCGAACTGACGCTCACCTCCGACAGCCTGACGGGTTACGTGCCGCCCCTCCGGGCGACGGTCACCGCCAAGAGGGCCTCCATGAGGGTGACCAGCAAGACCGTCGGCCACGGCGACACGTACAGCTTCATGGCCTCCTGGACGATCGAACTCACCGCCCCCAACGGCAGGATGGACTACGTCGGCGCCCTGGCGGGCAACGAGGACGGCGTCCACGCATCGCCCCCCGGCTGGATCGGTCTGCGCCAGGCCGACGCCAAGTGGCTGTACCGGCAGCTCGCGCCGGGCTCGGTGGTCGAGATCAAGCCGTCGAGCGGCGGGCCTTCTTCGCCGGACCCGACGGCGGTGGACGGGGGCACGGTGACGGCGGGCTCGGACACGGGCACGGGCACGGGCCTGGTCACCGGCACAGGTGCCCCGGCCTCGGGAACCTCGGGCGGCTAGGCCGACGCGCTCCCGGCACCGGCGCGGGCCTCGAAGTGTCCGTCGAGCTGTGCGCCGAAGCGCCCGTCGAGTTGCGCGGCGAGCGCGGCGAACGTCGCCTCCGGCCGCTCGACGAGGGTGAACGGGTCACGCCGCTCGGCCTGTTGCGCCGCCTCGGTTCCCCGGGCGAGGCGTCCTAGGATCGCTGACCATGGAATTAACAGGTCTCATCGCCCTCGCCGGACTCATCGTCGCGAGCTTCGCCGCGCTGGAAGGCAGGCTCGCCCGCACCGACCGCCGGATCGCCCACGTCGAGCGCCAACTCGACCTGATACTCGACCGGCTCAGCATCCGCGAGGAGCCCCCGCACCTGCCCGAGGTCATCGCCCTCGTACGCGACGGCAAGAAGATCCAGGCGATCAAGGCCTACCGGACGGCCACGGGAGCGGGCCTGAAGGAGGCGAAGGACGCGGTGGACAACATGGCCTGACGCCGCCCCGCCGGTCCATCCCGTCCGGGTCGGAGCGGGGTTGGGCCGGGGCCGGACCACCTGCCGGTCGAATGTGTCCGGGGTCAGAGCGGGGGTTGGGCCGGGGCCGGGCCGAGGGTTGTCGTTCCCGGGGCGGTGCGGTGGCCGAGGCCGGTGCGGTAGGCGTCCAGGGCCGCTTCCACCCGGCCGGTGCGCCGCAGCAGGTCGCCCAGCAGCCGGCACAGGTCCGCCAGGTCACCGGCCGCGCCCGCCCGCTCCAGCAGGCTCATCGCCCGCACGTAGTGCTCCTCGGCCGCCTCGGTGTCCCGGGCGTCCTCCGCGATGATGCCGAGCAGGCGGTGCGCGGCGGCCGAGTGGATGGCGCCCCGCTCGGAATGCAGATCGCCGAGCACCTGTTGCAGCAGCTCACCGGCCTCGTCGGACTTGCCGCGCCGGTGCAGCACGTCGGCCAGTTCCACCGCGACCTGGCTGGTGTAGAGCGCGGCCCGCTTCGCGGAGAGCATGGCCTGCGCCTCGCGCAACTCGCCCTCGGCGCGCTCCAGTTCGCCGTTCTGCGCGTACAGGTATCCGCGCATCCAGTGGCAGTTGGCGAGTTCGGTACGGATCTGGAGCTGCCGGTAGAGCTCGGCGGCCTTGGCGAGGGACACGTCGGCCTCGACGATCCGCCCCTCGGCGATCATCGTCCGCGCCACCGACCGGTGCATCCGTGCCACCAGCGCCGGGTCACCGACCTGCGGCGCGAGGGCGAGCGCGAACTCGGCCGCCTGGGCGGCACGGGCGTGCGCGCCCATGTCCATGTAGGGCGCGATCACACCCGTATAGAGGAGGAGCAGCGCTTCGGGGTCGTGCAGGCCCGTCCGGTTGAGCTCGTCGAGGGTGGACTCGAACAGGTAGCAGGCGTAACGGAGTTCACCGGCGAGGTAGTGGGAGACCGCCCGGCCGCGCACGGCGGGCACCCGCTGGGGCAGCGGCGCGTCCCCGATCCGCTGCTCGGACTCCTCGAAACGCCGCTGCGCCGTTTCCAGGTCCCCGATGTCCAGGGCGCATTCGCCGAGCCCGAGGAGCGCCGCGGCCTGTTCCGCGACCAGCCCGTGGGACTCCGCCTCCGCGAGCAGCGCGGCGTAGATCTCCGCGGCCGGTTCGGCCTCTCCGGTGGCGAGCGTGCGCTGCGCGTCGGTCAGCCGCAGCCGCAGGTCGGTGGCGAGGTGGGCGGGCCGCCCGGTCGCCAGTTCCTCGTACGCGACCCCGAGCCGTCCGGCTATGTGCCGCAGCGCCGGTTCGGAGGCCCGGACCCGGCCGGCCTCCAGGGTGGAGATGTACGCGGGCGTGTACGCGGGCTCCGCGAGCTGTTTCTGCGTCAAACCACGTTCCGTGCGCAGCTGTTGCACCCTGCGCCCGATGATCTCAGGGTCGTCCCGCTCCGCCATGGGTCAAGCATGCCATCAAGCCGAGTCAAGTCAGTCCAGCTTTTGACTACTGTCCAACCTCACGGGCCCTCTTGCGACGGGAGCCCCGGAGCCTCTACGTTAAGCGCCGGATTAAGCCTGCTTAATACGCCGCTGTTGTTGCGAGGTCACCGTGCTCCGACGTATTTCCGCGCGCTACTCCAGAGGGCTTCTGGCCGCCGCCATCGCGGTCGCCGCGCTGGTCACGGCGGCGAACATCGGCCCGGCGAGAGCGGCCGAACCGGCCCCCGCCGCGCACACCGCCGCACACACCGCTCCGTAGACGGCGACCGGGGCACGCCGACGTCCACCTGACCTGCCCCGGGCCCCGAACCCGTCAGAGGCTGCCGTCCACCGCCGCCCCGACGAACACGGCGAAGGCAACGGCCCCGACCGTGAAGACGCCGAGGCCGGGGTACTTCGAATCGCGGACGGCCACGCGGGTAGCCAAGGGGGCCACCTCGACGCACTCGCCGCCGCTGCTCCCGCTGTACGACGACTTACGCCACCGCGCACGCGTCAGATCCGACCTGTTCTCCATGGCGTTCCTCCATCAGCCGAGCAGGGTGCCGTCCACCGCTGCCCCGACGAACACGGCGAAGGCACCGGCCCCGACCGTGAAGACGCCGAGGCCGGGGTACTTCGAATCGCGGACGGCCACGCGGGTAGCCAAGGGGGCCACCTCGACGCACTCGCCGCCGCTGCTCCCGCTGTACGTCGACTTACGCCACCGCGCACGCGTCAGATCCGACCTGTTCTCCATGGCGTTCCTCCATCAGCCGAGCAGGGTGCCGTCCACCGCTGCCCCGACGAACACGGCGAAGGCACCGGCCCCGACCGTGAAGACGCCTTGGGCAGGGTTCTTCGAGTCGCGGAGGGCCACGCGGGCGGCCAAGAGGGCCACTTCGACGCACTGACCTCCGGTGTCGCCGCTGTACGACGACTTACGCCATCGCGCCGCCGTCAGATCCTGGCTGGTGCCCATAACGCCCCTCCATCACACGAGCGATCAGCTCGGCCGAGGCCTCAACGGACAGGGCGGCGGCCTTCAAATGATCGTATCGAAGGAAGCCCTCCTTGAGACTCGCCGGATTGGCCGTCATGTGCCCCTGCACGAAGTCCTCGGTGTAGACGACGTCCGGGTCGCCTTCGAAGCGCAGGAGGTTGAACGAACCCATCGATCCGAGGTGTTGACCGGCCTCGAACGGCAGCACCTGGACCTGCGTCCAGCCGTCACCCGGCAGATGCAACAGACGCCCGAGTTGGTCTCGCATGACATCTGCGCTCCCGACCTGCCGGTGCAACACCGCTTCGTCCAACACGACCCACGCCACGGGCGGTTCGTCCCGGACCAGGACCCGCTGCCGCTCCAGCCGGGCGGCCACCCTGGCGTCGAGGTCCTCTTCGCTCCGCGATCCCAACACCGCCCGCGCGTACCCCGGGGTTTGAAGAAGCCCGTCCACCAACTGCGCCTGGAACGAGTAGATGTAGGCGGCCCTCGCCTCCATCTCCGCGTACGCCTGGAACCAGGTCGGCAACTGGCTCCGGAGCACCAGCCCGATGAGACGGGAGAACGCCCCGCCCGTCAGCAGGGCCGCGTCGACGCGCTCGGCGAAATCGCGGGTCGGCACCTTGTGGGCCGTCTCGACCTGGCCGATCAGGGAGCCGGTGCAGAAGATGATGTCGCCCAGCTCGCCCTGTCTCAGCCCCGCGGCCTCTCTCAGCCGGCGCAGCTCCGAGCCGAAGTAGTCCAACGGGGAGGCGCTGGGGTCCAGTTCACGGATGTTGGGCATGGGAAGGTCACCCCCGGGTCCGAACGCCGAGCGGCGTTCCATTCGACTTGTAGCCGAGCGTAACCGGACCACTCCACTCTGGAGTCGTGAATCATGCAACTGACCTGCCGAACGGGACGATCGACGCCAGGTACGGCATCCGCTTCACCGTGGGTGAGCACTCTGCGCGGCAGCTGCGCCGGATCCTGAAGGCGTATCTGGTCGCCTGGGAGATGCCGGAGCTGACGGACGCGGCGACGCTGGCGCTGACCGAGCTGGTCACGAACGTCGTACGTCATGTGCCCGACCGGCGCGCCGCGCTGCTGATGCTGTGGCGAACGGACGGCGTACGGGTGGAGGTGACCGACACCTGTCCGCGGCCACCCCGGGCGCACCGGCCACCTCTGCCAACAGCTGTGGACGGCGAACCCGCGGAGGGCGGGCGCGGGCTGCTGATCGTGGACGCGGTGACCGACCGGTGGGGCTGGCATCCGCTGCCGGGACGCGGCAAGACCGTCTGGTTCGAGTGCCACACCCCGGTCCGCACGCCTGCGTGAACCACCCGCCGGGCGTCCTCGCGGTCGCCCCGCGTTCGGGTCGTACGACGGCGACAGCGGCGAATCCCCCCTCACGAGGGACACGCGGCGCCTACGCTGGCCGCGTGACCTCTACAGCCGCTCGCACCGCGCTGGACCTCACCGCCGACCTCCCGGTTCTCGCCCTGGAGGACTTCTACCGTGACCTGCACCGGCATCCCGAGCTGTCGCTGCGCGAACACCGTACGGCCGCCGCCCTCGCGGAGCGGCTGCGCAGGGCCGGGTACGACACGACCGAGGGCGTCGGCGGTACGGGCGTCGTCGGCGTGCTGCGGAACGGGGACGGGCCCACCGTGCTGCTGCGCGCCGACATGGACGCGCTGCCCGTCGCCGAGGAGACCGGGCTGCCGTACGCCTCGGGGACCGACGGGGTCATGCACGCCTGCGGTCACGATCTGCACGTCACCTGGCTGACCGGTGCGGCGGAGGCGCTCGCGGCCGGGCGCGACACCTGGTCCGGCACGCTGGTGCTGGTGGGGCAGCCCGCCGAGGAGACCGGCGAGGGCGCGGCCCGCATGGTCGCGGACGGGCTCCACGAACGCTTCCCGCGGCCCGACGTGCTGCTCGCCCAGCACGCGGTGCCCGGCCCCGCCGGGCTGTACGCGCACTCCCCGGGCCTGATCATGTCCGCCTCGACCGACATCGACATCGTCGTGCACGGGCGGGGCGGGCACGGCTCACGGCCCGAGGCGACCGTCGACCCGGTGGTGACGGCGGCGTACATCGTGACGCGGCTCCAGACGGTCGTCAGCCGGGAGATCGCGGCCCAGGATTCCGCCGTGCTCACGGTGGGGCGGATCGAGGCCGGCACCCGGCACAACATCATCCCGTCCGAGGCCCGGATCGCCCTGAACCTGCGGACCCAGTCGCAGGACGTGCGGGAGCGGATGATCGCAGCCGTGCGGCGCGTCGCGGCGGGCGAGTGCGCGGCGGCCGGCTGCCCGAGCGAGCCCGACGTCATGGTGGGCAGCGACTTCCCCGTGACCGTCAACGACGCCGACACCGACCGGCGGATCGCCGCCGTGCACGGCGAGGTCTTCGGTGCCGGGACGATCCTCGACCCCGGTCCGGCCATGGCCAGCGAGGACTTCCCGCGGCTCGCGGCCGGTGGGATCCCCTACTCCTACTGGTTCGTGACCAGTACCCCGGCCGACGTGTGGAACGCGGCCCCGGGCGGCGACGACCTCATGACCCGGCTCGCGGCCGTGCCCAGCAACCACAGCCCGCGCTTCGCCCCCGACCTCAGCACGGTCGCGCCGGGCGTACGGACCCTGGTGTCGGGAGCGCTGGCTTCACTGTCGACCGACGGCTGAACTCCCCCGGAGGCAGATCCCGTACGCAGATCCCCGGCACGGGCGTCCGGAGCCGGGCCCGCGGACACAGACCTGCGGGCTCAGACCCCCGGAAGCAATGCGATGGACTCAGGCCTGCGGACTCAATGCCTGAGTCTGCAACTGGCGCAACTGTTGGCGCACGTGGTCGAGCGCGCCCTCCCGGCGGCCGGGCACACGCAGCCTCAACCGGGCCAGCTCCGCGCCGAGTTCGCGGGCCCGCGCCGGATCGTCGATACGGCCCCACTGGTGGTGGGCGCGGTCCACGGCCGACTCCACCTCCGGGGCGTCCGGCGCCTGCCCCGCGTCCAGCCGGGTCCCCGCGAGGGCCAGCCAACCGCGACAGCTGCGCTCCGGGTCCCCCGCGAACATCGCCAGGTCGGCCCGTACCTCCATCCAGTGCAGCACCTGCTCGGAGCCGGTCCCGTGCGCGCGCAGCGCCTCCCGCTCCCGCCGCCCCGCCAGGTCGAGAGCCTCGTCGTGGCGGCCGTCCCGGACGGCGGCGGTGATCTCCTCGTGGGGATCGGACGGTGCCGACCTGACGGGCTGAGCCGCTTGGCCGGGAAGGGTCACGGGCGGCGTGGGCTGCGCGGGCGGCACGGCCGGTTGAAGCAGCGGGGGCGGCGGGGTGCCCGGCGGTGACGTCACGGTCGTGAACCCCGGTGCCGGGGGCCAGGGCTGCCCGGCCCATTGCCGCACGGGTGCGAACACCAGGTCCGCCGCCCCCGGCCGGGCGGTCTCCTCGCCCGATGTCCTCGTCAGGGCCTGCTGGTGGAGCTGGAGGAGGGGAGGCCGGTGGCCGCTGCGGAGAAGGGTGGCGACGGCTCTCATGTACGTCGGCTGCGCCACCCTGCGGCGGGACGGCGGCGGGGCGACACGGCCGTACAGCTCGGTCGACGGGCCCACCGTGAGAGGGCGCCCGGCGAGGAACGTCCAGGTGTCCGCGTCCGCGTGCAGGTCGATGAACACGGTCGTCGAACCCGGCGGGCGCAGCCGGAGTTCCTCGGTGACCCAGTGCCAGGGGAAGGCCGTGTAGCGGACCGTCGCCGGGGTGGTGCGGGCCAGCGCGAGGTGCGGACGCCTTTGCCTGCGGTCCAGTTGGAGCTGTCCGGTCACGAACATCGACAGCGGTCCCGGAGCCGTCGCCGCCGCGCGCAGCCGGGTCAGCACGGCCTGCGGCTCCAACGGGTCGGCCAGTTCGACGATGTTCGCCGTGTCGGTGCCCGACAGCACCGACGGAGCGACGGCCGCGAGCACCGGGAGCACGGAAGCCGCGTCCACCAGACACCCCTTGCCCACCGGCGAGGCCGCGAGGAGCAGCACGGTTCCGGGCATAGGTTCCCTCCCCCATCGATCAGGTACCTCAGCACCGTAACGGCTGCGCATGCAAAGGGGGGACGCGAAGAGAGCGAACGCCCGGTCCGGCCCAGGGCCCCGGAGTCCGCGTCCGCGGCTCCCGCTACGTCCGCGGCTCGCCGCGCGCCCGGCGCCGTACGGCGAAGATCGTCGTGTCGTCGCCGAGCCGGCCGCCGCAGTGGTCCAGCGTGCCGTCGCGCACGAACCGTACGAGAAGGTGCGGCTCCGCGGTGCGCGGGTCCCGTGCCAGCGCCTTCGTGAGGGCGCCGCGGAGCGGGAAGAAGTCGCCCGCCGCGTCACGGGCCTCCGTCACCCCGTCCGTGACCAGCAGCAACGTCTCGCCGGGCGCGAGCGGGACCCGGAGCACCGGTGGCGGCTCGGGCGTCAACTCGCCGAGGCCGAGCGGGAGTCCGTCCCCGGGCGGCAGGCTCCGTACACCCTCGGCAGTGACCACGAGCGGAGGTTCGTGGCCGAAGTTGATGACCTCGACGGTGTCCGGCGTGTCCTCGGGGAAGGCGACCAGGACCCCGGTCGCGAAACGGCCTCCCTCCTCACGGCCGAGCGCCGCGCAGTAACGGACGTGCCGCAGCATCCGGACCTCCAGCCGCCCGGCGACCGTGTCGAGGACCGGCTCGTGGTACCCCGCCTCGCGGAACGTGCCGAGCAGCGCGGCCGCCGCCTCCACCGCCGCCAGGCCCTTGCCCTGGACGTCACCGAGCAGCACACGGGTGCCGTGCAGGCCGGGCTGGATGTCGTAGAAGTCGCCGCCGACGCGGGCGACGCTGTCGGCGGCGAGGTAGACGGCCGCGTGCTCCAGGCCGCCCCAGTCCGGCGGCATCGGACGCAGCACGGTGCGCCGGGTGGTCTCGGCGATGTCCCGCATGCGCATCATGCGCCGCTCGCCGCGCAGCCGCACCGAGCAGGCGAGGACCGCGAGGACACCGCCCGCCAGGACGAGGATGAGGTCGGGCAGACCCGTCCGGTACTGGTGCGGCCACGAGAGGTCCACGGCGACGTAGGTGAGCAGCGCCAGCACGGCGAAGGCCACCGTGCCCGGCACCCCGCAGATCGCGGCGGCGATGGCCGGTACCAGCGCCACCCAGGAGATGAGCCGGAATCTGCCGGAGGTGTTCGCGTCGAGCAGCACGATGCCGAGGAGCAGCACCAGCGGCACCCAGGCGACGCCGCGCCCGCGCGGCCACAGGGTTTTCCGCTGCTGGACGGCGTCCGGCCGCCCGGAGGGCGGGAATCGGCCGAATACGGATCTCCGGTCGGCCACCTCGCCGTACCGCCTCCTTCTGTCGTGCTCTCAGTAGGCGACGGACATGCGGCCGTGCGGGTGAATGGGCATCTCCAGCTGGTCGACGAAGGCCATCGCGTAGTCCTCGGCGCTGATCCGGCTGTGGCCTTCCGCGTCGGTCAGCATGCGGTCGCCGCCGATCCTGAATTCGCCCGTGCGTTCGCCTGGTCCGATCTCGGCGGCGGGTGAGATGTAGGTCCAGTCGAGGTCGTCGACGTCGGTCCGCAGATAGGCGAGGGCGTCGCGGTGCGCCAGCGCCTCGGGAAGGTAGGCCTCGGGGAAGTCGGGCTGGTCACAGGCGGCCTCACCGGGCGCGACCTCCAGGGTGCCCGCGCCGCCGACGATCACGAGCCGCTGCACCCCGGCCGACCGGACGCCCTCCACCAGGGAGTGGTTGAGGGCGAGGAAGGGTTCGCGGGGATCCGAGCCGTCCCGGGGCGGGACGCAGGCCGACCCCACCGCATCCGCTTCGGCCACCAGTTCGGCGACCTTCGCCGCGTCCGAGGCGTCGGCCGCCGTGGCGGCGACCCCGGGGACCGGGGACTGTCCGGACCGGCTGACCGCGACGACCTGGTGTCCGCGCGCCGACGCCTCCGTGGCGATACGGCTGCCGACCATGCCGGTGGCACCAAAAAGTACGAGCTTCATGCACCTCAGCGAAGCACGCGACCATGATCACCGCATCCCGGCGGAACGGCGGAGCGGCGGACGCGGGTGCCGCGGGGGTTACGGGGAGGATGCCGGGGGTGACCGGGTGGGATGCCGGGGGGTGTCCGGAGTGGGTGCCGCCCCGACTTGCCAGGGGCTTCGGCGAGGTGTGACCTGGAAGGCGGGGCGAGCAGAGAGGAGTCCTTCCATGGCTCAAGCCGCACCCGTGTCAGGGACACCACGTACATCAGGATCGACCGACGTCTTCGGGGAACAGACCCACACGATCGCGAAGTGGGCGATACCCGTCGCCGGCGGGCTCGTCTACGGCTACTGGGCCGCCGCCATCAACCGGAACGCCGGTGGCATCACGGGCTGGAACGTGCTGTTCGGCTTCGTGTGCGCCATCGCGTTCGCGGCGGCCTACATAGGCGTCCGCATACTGGCGCCCACGCTGCGGCGCGAGATGCACGCACTGGCGTGGGCCGTGTTCGCGGGCTGCGCGTTCGGCTTCCTGTACAGCCAGACCGACGCGACCGTCCTGCGGTCCGTGTTCATGTCGCTGGCGGTCGCCGCGAGCGTGTACGCGGTGGCCTTCTACCGCTACTACACGCACGAGGACGCGGCGGGAAGGACGAGCTGACGTCGTACGTCGCATGTGTGCCGTTCCGACGTCGTAGGACGCCGGAACGGCACACGGCGCACATGGCGCACGAGGCCCCGGCGGACTGCCGGGGCCTCATGCGTCTCCCTCACTCACCTACTCACCTGCCACCTGGGACCCAGTCCCAGGAGTTCGAGGAGGAGCCGGACACGGTCCAGCTCCACGCGCTGGAGACGGTGAAGGTCCAGGAACCGGAGGCCGTCACACTCCAGCCGGGGTCGTTCGCCGGGTTCCGGTTGTTGTCCCAGTGCGCGTTGTGCCACGTCCCGTCCTTCTGGTCGGGACACGGGTCCGAGCAACTCGGCACCCGCTGGCCGCCGGTGTCGACGAAGGCCGCGCTGGCCCAGGCATGGGCACCGACGAGCCAGTACCAACTGGTGTTGCCGGAGACGCTCTGCCCGCTCACCGCGCACTGGACGCGGTCCTGGCTGCCCGGTGAGAGCGAGCCGACGACGGGCGACCTCGTGCTGGGCTGAAGCCGCACGTTCAGTTCTCCACGGGAGACGACGGTGCCCCAGACGGGACTGCCGGAGCCGCCACCGTCGCCGGTGTGCGCCGACGGAACCGCCGCCATGGAGGTGCCGGCGGCCGCGACGGTCAGTACACCGCCGCTGAGCAGGGCCGCGGCAAGAGTCCGCAGGGCCGGGGTGGTGCGCATATCGGCCTCCTTTTCCCCAGATCCAGGAAACACCCGTTCGGGTGAGGGCTCCACCGGAGCGACCAAAGCCCTTGGGGCCACTGGGATGCACGGGGGTGAGCCACGCCGCCGGGTGTCCTCCGGCGAGGTCCAGGGCGAGGTCACCGGCGGCCTTGCGACCGCGGCGGCTGCCCGTTCGGCTTGTCGTATGCGCCCATTTGCAGTCAACCCGGTCGCGTTCGGGGGCCGCGACGCCTTGCCTGAAGACGTGTCCCCTCGTGTCCGGAGCGCTCTGTCGGCCGTGCTGATCGTGCTCGCCTGCCTCCTCGCGCCGCTCGGCGCGCTGTCGACGTGGGCGACGTACGGGCTCGGCGACTCCGAGCGGTACGAGGCCAGCATGGCGCCGCTCGCCGCCGACGACGACGTCCGGGACGCCATCGCGGCCGGCGTCACCGACGACATCCTGCGCGAGGTCCACGTACGGCCGAGGCTCCAGGGGCCGGTGAACCACTTCGTGCGGGACGCCGTGCGCTCGTTCACCGAGACCGAGGCGTACCGCACGGCGTGGGAGGCCGCCAACATGGCCGCGCACGACGCCGTGATGCGGGCGCTGCGCGAGGACCACGAGGGTGCAGTGACCGTCGACCTCGCGCCCGTCACCGAGCGGGTCAAGCGCCGACTCGCCGACGACCACATGCCGTTGGCCGACCGGATCCCCGTCGAGCACACCGAGGTCACCGTGCTCGAAGCCGAGGACCTGGCCCAGCTCAGGAAGGGGTTCCACGTGCTCGAAGTCGCCGGTTTCTGGCTGCCGGTGGCGTCGGTCGTCTTCGCGGCGATCGGGATCGTCATCGCCGTGCGCCGCCGCCGGGCGGTCCTCGCGACGGGCCTCGGCACCGCGCTGGGCGCCGCGCTGCTCGGTGTCGCGATCACCGTCGGCCGCAGACTCACCCTCGACGACCTGCCGCCCGATGTGTCCCGCATGGCCGCGGGCGCGGTGTACGACGCCCTCACCGAGACCCTCCGGTTCGTCAGCTGGCTGCTGCTGGCCGCGGGTCTGACGGTGGCGCTGACCGCCGCACTGGCCGACGCGTACGCGCGCTACCGGCGAGCGGCCGAGGCGCCACGGCAGACTCCGGCCGAGCCGTCGACCCGCGTGGGCGCCTGACTCCGGCCGAGCAGTCGACCCGCGTGGGCGCCCGACTCCGCCCCGAGCGCACGCAAGGCGCCGCCGGCGACTCGCGCATCCGATGCCTCCGCTCCCCGGCCAACTCGACCTATGATGGCACGAATTGGGCGAACTGCGCGACTATGCCGCGAAGTCGCACGAACCAACCCTGCTCGCCGGGGACTTCAACGCCTCCCAGGATCACGCCGTCTTCCGCCGCATCCTGGACACCGGGCTGCGCGACAGCGCCCGGCTCGCCGGTTCACCGCGCGCCCCGAGCTGGCCTGCCAGGACCACACCGGCGTTCGGCGCGCAGATCGACCACGTCCTCGTCTCCGCCGGCTTCTCCGCCGAGCGGGCCGTCTTCCTGCGGATCAGCGGCAGCGACCACCGCGCCCTCGTCGTCGACCTCACCCTCCACCGGCGGGACCGAACCGGAGGAAACCCGCGGGAAACCGTCATACTTGCGCCATGTCCCGCGCGTTCCCCGTCGGCCTCACCCCTCCCGACTGGCTGGTCAGGAACCTCAAACCGCAGCGGGTGCCCGTCAACCGGGCCGCCACCGCCCGCGCCGCCGTCGCCCTGTCGCTCCCCCTCGCCGTCGGCCTCGCCTACGGACAGCCCGCGTACGGCGCCCTGGCCTCCATGGGCGCGCTGTCCGGAGTCATCAGCGACACCGCGGACGCGTACCGCATGCGGATCTTCAACATCGCCTTCCCACAGTTCTTCGGCGCGATCGGCGTCACGATCGGCGCCGCGGTCTTCGGCCACGGCTGGGTCGCCGTCGTCGCCCTGACCGGGGTCGCCCTGGTCTCCGGGATGGTCTCGTCGATCGGCGCCGTCGCCTCCGTCACCGGACTGCTGCTGCTCCTCAACTGCGTGATCGGCGCCGGGCTTCCGCTGCCCGGCGCCTGGTGGCTCGCCCCGCTGCTGATGTCCGGCGGCGGGCTCCTCGTCCTCGCGCTGACCCTGCTCGCCTGGCCGCTGCGCTCGGGGGTGCCGGAGCGGTCCGCCGTCGCGAGCACCTACCGCACGGCCGCGGACCTGCTCGCCGCGAGCGGCACCGACGACTACGAACGCCTCCGCCTCGCCGTCACCCGGTCCCTGAACGAGTCGTACGACATCGTCCTCGCCCGGCGCGCGTTCCACCACGGCCGCAGCCCCGACCTCGTCCGGCTGCTCGCCCAGCTCAACGCCGTCACCCCCGTCGTCGAGGCCGCACCCGCCGCCCACCAGCGGGGCAAACCGCTCTCCGCCGAAATCCCGGCCGCCGTACGCCGGCTCGCCGAGACCGTCGAGACCGGCGGCACCGGCCCCCTGGAACTGCGGCTGCCCACTCCGGCCGACGAGACCGCGCGCGCCGTCGACCACGCCCTGCGGCACGCCGCCGACGTCGTGACGGAACGGTCCCCCGACCCGCACGCCCTCGACGACCGTCTCGGCCGGCCCGCCGCGCTCCGGGTCCGCGCCGCCCGCGCCACCCGCAACGTCCTGCTGTCAGCGGCCTCCTGGCGCTACGGCGTCCGCCTCGCCCTGTGCATCGGCCTCGGCCAGGTGCTGGTCTCGACCGTCGCGGTGCCACGCTCGTACTGGGTCGCGCTCACCATCACGTTCGTCATGAAACCCGACTACGGCTCGGTCTTCTCCCGGGCACTGCTGCGCGCGCTCGGCACGGTCGCGGGCCTCGTGGTCGCGGCGGCCGTGCTGACCGTCGTGCCGCGCGGCTGGTGGGACGTACCCGTGCTGATGCTGCTCGCCGCGCTCATCCCGGCCCTGACCCCCCGGGGCTACGGCTATCAGACCGCCGCCATCACCCCGGTGATCCTCCTGCTGTCCGACATCCTCAACCACCAGGGCACCGGGTTGATCGCCCCCCGCCTCGTCGACTCCCTCGTCGGCTGCGCCATCGCCCTGGTCGCCGGTTACCTCCTCTGGCCGGAGAGCTGGCGCGCCCGGGTGGGCGACCGGCTCGCGGACGCGGTCGCCGACACCGCCGGCCATGTCGAGCTGGCCTTCGGGGACGCCGCCGAGCCCGCGGCCCGCGCCCGCAGCAGGCGCCGCCTGTACCGCGACCTGTCCTCCATCCGTACGGAGTTCCAGCGCGCCCTGACCGAACCGCCCCCGAGCGGACGCCGCGCCGCCGCCTGGATGCCGCTCGTCGTCGCCGTCGAACGGATCGTGGACGCGACGACCGCCGCCCGGGTCCGCGTCAAACAGGGCGCGGCCGAGCCGTCCGCCGCCGAGATCTCCAGCATCGCGCGCCAGCTGCGGGAACTGTCCGAGGGACTGCGCGAGACGGACGTGCTCGTCGCCGTCCGCGCCGAACTCACCGGGCCCTCGGACAGCGTGCTCGAACCGGTGCGGCAGGAGGTGGCGGCGGCCAGATCGATCGCCTCGCCGCACTGACCGAAGCGGCACCGGAGTCCGGACGCGCCTCACCCTCCCCTTTACCCTCCCCTTGCGATCCCTTCACACAAGCGTGATATCAGGGGAAGACGCGCGGTGAAACCCCAAATTCTGACAAATCACCGCGGTAGGAAAGTGAACCAGTGGGCGCCGCAAGGGGGTTGACGTGACGGTCGTCCGGTGTGCCGCCCCTGCCGAAGATCACCATCTATGGCCGCTAACCTTACGTGTCCGTCCTGGCCAGGGATTGACGGGATCAACTCACGCGAAGGGTTGCGCACATGGGCATTCTCACTCTCCTGCGGAATGCGATCGGCCGCTCACGCAAGGGTCGTGACGCCGACGCGGAGACCTCGCGAGAGGCCACGTCGACCGCGACGGTCCCGGCTCCCGCCGCGGAGCCGACGCTTTCTCCGGAGGCCGAGCCGGCCTCCACCCCCGTACCGGAGGCCGAGGCCACCGTCCCGGCTCCCGCGTCCGAGCCCACGCCCTCCGTGGTCGACGAACTGGTGTCGGCCGCCTTCGACAACGTGACAGTGCCGAAGCAGACCCCGTCCCCTTCCGCGGAAGAGACGCCTGCGGCAGAGCACCCGGCCGAGGAAACCCCGGAAGCGCCGGCAGAGGCAGCAACAGAGACCGAGCCCGCCGTCGCCCCCGAAGCGGAGGCGGCGCCCGTCGCCGAGGCCGAGGCCGAGGCGACCGCCGAGACCGAGCCCGTCACCGAGACGGACGCTGTCGCTGAGGCCGAGGCCGAGGTCAAGGCCGAGCCGACCGCTGAGGCCGAGGCCGAGCCCGTCACCGAGACGGAGCCCGTTGCTGAGGCCGAGCCGGTCGTCGAGGTCGAGCCGGTCGTCGAGGCCGAGGCTGAGCCCGTGGCCGCGGCTGAGGCCGAGGTCGAGGCTGCCGCCGAGGTCGAGGCGGAGCCGGTCGCGGAGGCCGAACCCAGAGCCGAGGCCGAGCCGGTCACCGAGGCGGAAGCCGCTGCCGAGCCCGAGGCCGAGCCGGTCGTCGAGGCGGAAGCCGCTGCCGAGCCCGAGGCCGAGCCGGTCACCGAGGCGGAGCCCGTCGCCGAGCCGGAAGCAGCCGTAGAGGCCGAGCCCGTTGCCGAGGCTGCGGCTCCGGTCGAGCCCGAGCCCGCCGCGGAGGCGGAGCCGGTCATCGAGACCACGCCCGTCGCCGAGACGGAGGCCGTCGCCGAGCCCGAGGCCGAGCAGATCGTCGAGGCCGAGCCGGCCGTCGCCGAGGAGGTCACTCCGGTGACCGCGCAGGTGGACGAGCCCGCGGTCGCCGACGGCGGCGAGGTCCCGCAGGTGGCACCCGCAGCCGACGTCGAAAGCCGCACGGATGGTGCGGGTGGGAACGAAGACGCCGAGGGCGAAGCCGAGGCGGAAGCCGACGTCGCCGAGGCGGAAGCCGACGTGACCGAGGGCGAAGCCGAGGCGGAGCCGGTTGCGGCCGAAGGCGAAGCCGCGGCGACGCCGGGTGCCTCCGCCGTCACGGCAGCCGACGTCAGGGCGGAAGCCCCGGCCCTGGTCACGGCGTACCAGGAAGCGGGTACCGCGCTCCAGAAGCGGGACCTCACCGGCGCACGCGCCAAGGTCTACCTCGTACTCGACCGCTCGTCGTCCATGCGCGCGTACTACAAGGACGGCTCCGCCCAGGCCCTCGGCGAGCAGGCCCTCGCCCTCGCCGCCCACCTGGACCCGAACGCGACCGTCCACGTCGTCTTCTTCTCCACCGAGCTGGACGGCACCGGCGCTCTCACGCTCGCCGAGCACGAGAACAAGGTCGACGACCTGCACGCCGGCCTCGGCCGCATGGGCCGTACGAGCTACCACGCCGCCGTGAAGGAAGTCCTCACCCACTACCAGGGGTCGGGCACCACCGACCCGGCCCTGGTGATCTTCCAGACGGACGGCGCACCCGACGCCAAGACCCCCGCCACCCAGTCCCTCACGGACGCGGCGAAGGACCACCCGGGCGTCTTCTTCTCCTTCGTCGCCTTCGGCGAGCACGACAACAAGGCCTTCGACTACCTGCGCCGGCTGAAGACCGGGAACACGGCCTTCTTCCACGCGGGCCCGACCCCGCGCGAGCTGACGGACGTCGAGGTCTACGACGGCGTGCTGGAGAACTGGCGCCCGTAGCCCCCTGTCCGACCACCACCCCGGCCGCCCCCTTCCCACGCCTTAAAACGGGAAGCGGGCGGCCCACCCATGTCGGATACGATTTCAAGGTTCACCGGCGACGAGCCGCCCACCGGAAATCCGACGCGATCGTCGCCCCACGCAGCGACCTGGGAGCAGCCCGCGATGGCTCGACACCTCATCACCAGCGCCCTTCCGTACATCAACGGGATCAAGCACCTGGGCAACATGGTGGGGTCCATGCTCCCGGCGGACGTGTACTCCCGGTACCTCCGCCAGCGCGGCCACGACGTCCTGTACATCTGCGCGACGGACGAGCACGGCACCCCCGCCGAGCTGGCGGCCAAGGAGCGCGGCCTGCCGGTCGACGAGTTCTGCGCGCAGGCGCACGACGCGCAGAAGGCCGTGTACGACGGCTTCGAGCTGGCCTTCGACTACTTCGGCCGCAGCTCAAGCCCGGAGAACCGTGACATCACCCAGCACTTCGCGCGCCGCCTGAACGAGAACGGCTTCATCGAGGAGCGCGCGATCCGGCAGGTGTACTCGCCCGCCGACGGCCGTTTCCTCCCGGACCGCTATGTCGAGGGCACCTGCCCGCACTGCGGTTACGACAAGGCCCGCGGCGACCAGTGCGAGAACTGCACGCGCGTCCTGGACCCCACGGACCTGATCAACCCGCGTTCGGCGATCTCCGGCTCGACGGACCTGGAGGTCCGCGAGACGAAGCACCTCTTCCTCCTCCAGTCGAAGCTCCAGCACGAGGTCGAGGAGTGGGTGGCCCGCCACGAGGCCGAGTGGCCGCAGCTCGCCTCCTCCATCGCCCGCAAGTGGCTGACCGAGGGCCTGCACGACCGCGCGATCACCCGTGACCTGGACTGGGGCGTCCCGGTCCCGTCCGACACCTGGCCGGAGCTGGCGGCCGAGGGCAAGGTCTTCTACGTCTGGTTCGACGCCCCGATCGAGTACATCGGCGCGACGAAGGAGTGGGCCGACCAGTCCGGCCAGGACGCTGAGAACCGTGACTGGAAGTCCTGGTGGTACGACGCGGACTCCGGCGAGAACCCGGTCCGCTACACGCAGTTCATGGCGAAGGACAACGTGCCCTTCCACACCGTCATGTTCCCGGCCACCGAGCTGGGCGTGCGCGAGCCGTGGAAGAAGGTCGACTACGTCAAGGCCTTCAACTGGCTGACGTACTACGGCGGGAAGTTCTCCACGTCCCAGAAGCGCGGTGTCTTCACGGACCAGGCGCTGAACATCCTGCCCGCCGACTACTGGCGCTACTTCCTCATCGCGAACGCCCCCGAGTCGGACGACTCCTCGTTCACCTGGGAGCACTTCACCACCACGGTGAACAAGGACCTGGCCGACACCCTCGGCAACTTCGTCAACCGCGTCCTGTCCTTCTCCAAGAAGCGCTTCGGCGAGGAGGTCCCGGCGGGTTCGGAGGCCGGTGAGGCCGAGGCGAAGCTGGGCGTGGAGATCGCGGGCCTGCTCGCGGAGTACGAGACCCAGATGGAAGCCCTCCAGTACCGCAAGGCCGCCGCCGCGCTGCGCGCCCTGTGGTCCGCGGGCAACTCCTACCTGGAGGAGAAGGCCCCCTGGCTGGAGATCAAGACCAGCCCCGAGGGCGCGGCGCTGACGCTCCGCACGGCGATGAACCTGATCCACCTGTACTCGGTGGTCTCGGAGCCCTTCATCCCGGCGTCCGCCCGCGCGATGCGCTCGGCCTTCGCCCTCGCGGACGACACGGCGACCTGGGTGAGCGCCGACGAGGCCCGCGCCCTGTCCTTCCTCCCCGCCGGAACCCCCTTCACCGTTCCCCCGGTCCTCTTCGCCAAGATCACGGACGAGGACCTGGAGTCGTACAAGGAGCGCTTCGGCGGCACACCGGAGTAACGGCGACCGCTCGACAGGAGCCCGGGAACGATCCGTTCCCGGGCTCCTCGCATGCCACGGGTCTCCCACGGCCGTCCGGTGAACATCACCCCACCAGCGGCTTTACCGTACCCTGACCATCGGACCGACCGTCACCTCCTGTTAGCATCCGCGCACTTGTACGAGGGCGGAGGCCCTCGTGGGGAGGGACAGTTCGCATGGGCAGACACGCCCCGGGACGGCGCGGCCTTGCCGCGGCCGTCTCCGCCATAGCGGTCGCCGTGGCGGCCGCCACCATCGCCGTTCTGCCGCAGAACGGCGCCTCGGCGGACCCGGCCGCACCGGCCGGGACCGCCTCCGAGATCACCCTGACCGACCCCGCCGACGCACAACCGCGCGCCGACCGCCCGCTGGTGGCCGGCGCGAGCGGCTTCCTGCACCGGCAGACCGGGATCACCGGGCTGCTGTGGACGGACTACGCCGACGGCACCAGCACGGTCGTGAGGACCGCCGACGGGGTGTACGCCCCCTCGGGTTCCTGCGCAAGCCTCGGCGGGCCGAACTGCGCGGTCGCCTGGTACGGCAGCGACAGCGACCTGGTCGCGCTGCCGTCGGCCGGTTCCGTGGCCCTGTGGGACCCGGCGACCCGGACGACGTCGTCGTTCACCTCGGACGAGGCGTACCGGGGGCTGGCCGGACGGACGGTCCTCACCGAGTGGTCGGTGCACGACCTCGTCGACGGCGTCTGGCGGTCCCGTGCGATCAAGCCCGACAACATGCGGATCGAGTCGCTCAGCGTCAGGGCCGCCGACGCGCACGGCGTGCTCTTCGGGTTCGGCAGTGACGTGTACTACCTCGACCTGGCGACGGCCACCGCCACCCTGGCCTTCTCCGGCCCGCAGTCGCAGCGGTACGACGTCCTCGACGACGACTGGATCGGCTGGTACAGCTCCGCCAGCGGCACTCTGCACGTCAAGCCCCGCACGGACCCCGGCGCCGCCGAGCAGGTGATCGACCTGCCCTCGCCCGGTGCCCAGCTCGACGGCGCCCCGGTGCTCACCGGCGACTGGCTGCTGCTCCCGCTGGACACCGGCACCGGGACCAGCACGCTGCGGGCCGACTCCCTGAAGGACGGCTCCTCGCAGACCCTGGCGGCCAAGGCGGGGGCGTACGTGCTCCGCGCGTCCGGCGACACCGCCCTCGTCACCGGCGGCAGCGGCGCGAGCGACTGGTGGGTGCGGCGCTTCACCGAGGCCGCCGACGGCACGCCCGGCCTGGGCCGGCTCGCCCGGATCCCGGCGACGGAGAACGCGAAGACCGGCCTGGCGCTCAGCCGCGGCAGCCTCCGCGTCGCCGAGGACGACCCGAGCGGCACCATGGACACCACCTCGCTGCGCACGCTCGCCGTGGTCGGCGGGCAGCTCACCGCCTCCGCTCCCGAGGCCGGGGACAAGGTGCAGCCGGCCTGTCCGTACACGGGCGCGAGCTGCTCGATGCTCTGGGGCAATCTCGCCGACGGCTCCAGGGACGCCTTCCTCACCACCACCGCCCCAGGCTCGCGCGGCATTGACCGACTGGTCGCCATCGACGACGGCTCCTCCGACTGGTCCCTGGAGTTCGGCACCACGGGCGGCCACATCGTCGACGTCTCGGACAACTACGCCGTCTACGACTCCGGGGGCGCCTCCCCGGCCCAGTACGTCGGGCAGTTCGGGCAGGCGCAGTTGCTGAAGCGCTCCGTGCGCGCCGCCGCCCTGAACGGCTCCACCCTGTGGGGCGCCTCCACCACCGGCAAGCTGACCTCCTACAGCCTGACCGAGGGCAAGACCCTCACCACGGTGACCGTCCCCGGCCTGTCCTGCGTGCCGGGCGAACTCCAGGCGGCGGGCCGCTGGGTGTACTGGGCGTGCGCCGACGGCTCGGCCGGCGTGTACGACACCAAGGCCGCCACCTCCCGCGCGGTGAGCGGCGGCGACGTGCTGCTCGGCGACGGCTTCACCGTCCGCCACGACCGCACCGCGGGCACCCTGCTGCTGACGGACGCGGCCACCGGCACCAGCCGCGTGCTCGCGACCGATGTCGCCGACACCGGCCTCGCCACGGACCGCCGCTTCAAGTGGACCGTGGACGAGTACACGGGCCTGGTGGCCTGGACCGACCCGTACGAGCGGACGCACGTCGCCCGGACCGGCGTCACCCCGTCGGCCGTGACGGCCTTCAAGTCCGAGGCGACGGACTACGCCTACCCCACGATGCCCTTCCACGGCTCCTGGCTGCTCTCCCGCCCCGTCACCTCCTGGTCGGTCACCTTCGCCTCGGTCCAGAGCGGCGCGAAGGGCAAGGCCACCCGCACGGTCACCGGGGGCGCGTCCACCGTCTCGGTGGCCACGGACTGGTACGGCACGACGGTCGACAACGCCCGCTTCCCCAACGGGGAGTTCACCTGGACCCTCAAGGCCACCGGCATCGGCACCGCTTCGCCGGTCACCGCGTCGACCGGCAAGGGCTTCCTCTTGAGCGGCACACCGGTACGGCACGACTTCGGCAGCCCCGACGGACCCGACGGCCGCGGCGACCTCCTCACCCTGAACTCGTCCGGCGGCCTGACCTTCCAGTCGGGTACCGGCAGGGGCACGTTCGGCGAGAAGATCAGCGGTTCCGGCTGGGCCGCCGGCATCAAGGCCGTGCCGTTCGGCGACCTCGACGGCGACCGCTGCAACGACGTCCTGGTCCGGCTGAGCAGCGGCGCCCTGCGGGCGTACAAGCCGCACTGCGGCGCCGCGGTCACCCCGAAAACGTCGTACACCACGCTCGCGAGCAGCGGCTGGACCCAGTACGACGTCCTGACCTCGCCGGGCGACGTGAGCGGCGACGGCCGACCCGACCTGATCGCGCGTGTCGCGTCCACCGGGACCGTCTACCTCTACAAGGGGACGAGCACGGGCACGCTGTCGGCCCGTGCGAAGCTCTACGACGCCTGGAAGGGCTACAAGAAGATCGTCGGGGCCGGTGACCTCGACGGCGACGGCATCGGCGACCTGCTCGCCCAGGACACGTCCGACACCCTCTACCGCTACAGCGGCAAGGGGGACGGCACCTTCGCCGCCAGGGTCAAGGTGTTCGGCGACTGGGGCGGCTCCTACAACACCGTCGCCGTCGTCGGTGACATCACCGACGACGGCAGGGCCGACCTGGTCTCCCGGGACACGAGCGGCAACCTCTACCGCAACAACGGAGACGGCAAGGGGTCGTTCGGCTCCCGCACGAAAATAGCCACCGGCTGGAGCGGATACCGGTCGATCTCCTGAGGCCTCCCGGCCGGGAAAGGGGGCAGCGGACGACCGTCCGCTGCCCCCTTTCCCATCGCCGAGGGCCAGGTGAGAGGGTGGTTAAGACCCGGCAAAGAGCCGGGAAAGCCACCCTCTGTCCGATGCCGCCGATCCGTAATGGACCCCGGCGCCACAAGGCCCTCGGTCACCCGTATGGTTTCCGCCATGGCAGTCCCCGAGGTCATTCCGATCGCCTACGAACCGAAGCACCGCACCGAGACAATCGGCCGGTACGCGGACGGTCAGTTTTTGGCGTCGATCACGTACGCCTTCCCCGAAGGGTTCCGTCCCGACGACGGCTGGGAAGAGCACAAACGTCTGTACACGGTGCTCCACACCTTCGACGCCGAGGGCCGCTACCGCGACTCGGAGGTCTGGTGCGCCGGCACCTGGGCCGAACAGCAACGAGCCTCCCAGGGCGAATACTCGGTGCTGTCCCGCGCCCGCGTCCACCTGGCGAAACTGCTGCGCAGCCTGCCCCGGCGCTCGTACACGGACATCGCGATACGCCCGTTCCAGCTCACCGTCGACGGCGTGCTGTTCGGCCTGCTGACCGGCGTGGACGAGGGCGAGCCCTGGGCCGAGCTGTACCCGGACCGCCTCGGCTTCGCAGAACCGTGGGACGGCACGTACGACACCTGAGCGCCCCGGAGGGCACTCCGGAGCACGACTGATCGGGTCCCGGACGGAAAGGGGCCCGGAACCAGCGGCTTCCGGGCCTCTGCCTGTCAGGGAGTCGAGGCCCGGAACCCGGCGTGGTCCGGGCCCCCGTGTGTCGAGGGTCAGGACGACGTGGCCGACGCGCTCGGCTGGGTGTCCGTGCTGTCGTGGGTCTCGTCGGGGGCGACGCCCAGGGTCAGGTGGGCGTGGACGCCCTTGGCGATGTGCCGCTTGTTGTACGAGAGGTACAGCAGCCCGCCCTCGTGACCGTTGTCCGGGTAGATCGTGTCCTCGTCCAGCGTCGTGCGGGTGGTCGTGTTCGTGGAGTACGGGGCGACCTCCGCCGACGCCAGAACCGCCTTCTCCGCGAAGAAGAGCTGGCCCGTGTGGCAGGTGTGGCCGCCCTCGTAGCCCGCGTCGGTCCACGTGCCGTCCACATGGACCTTCACGTGGATGTGGACGCAACGGCCCCGGTACCAGCCGGGGAAGACCGTCCTGAAGGTGACGTGGCCGTGCCGGTCCGTCTTCCAGGTGCCGCGCAGATACCGCTTGTCGTCGGTGGGCTCGGCGTGACCGCCACCGCCTCCGGGCGGCCCGCCGGTCGGGGGCTCGCCGGTCGGCGTGCCCGTGGGGGTGCCGGACGGGACATCCGTGGGACCGCCCGACGGACCGCCGCCGCCACCGCCGTTGCTCATCGCCTCGTAGCCGGAGTACACGCCCAGCGCCGAACAGTGCCAGATGTCCACCGCGGCGTTCCTGACCGGCTTGCAGGTGTCCGCGTCGATCACCTTGAGCTCAAGGGTCAGCGGGATGCCTTCCTGGTCCTCGGTGATGTCCTGACGGATCTTGTCCGCGTCGATGTAGTAGGGGCCCTCGGTGGTCTCCGAGGTCAGCGTGTAGCAGGTCTCCGCGCCCGACGCGGCCGCCGCTCTGCCGGTCGTGACCTCGTCCGCGGACGCGGTAGCGGCGATACCGCCGCCCACGCCCACAGCCGCCACGGCCGCTCCACCTACGACGACGACCTTGCGCCGGGTCATGTTCCGTTTGTACGCGGGTCCTTGGGGCTCAGCGGGTCCTTGGGTGTCAGTCATGCGCCGGACGGTAGGGAGCCGACCTGTCAGCAGCATGGGTGCGGACTGTGGTTTCGCACGCCACGCAAAAGTGGCCCGGAACCATCGCTGGTTCCGAGCCACTTCCGTAAACGCCTTGCCTGTTTCGGCCGCGAGGCCTGCCTCAGCCCGCGCTGCCCACCGACTGCGAGACCTGCTTCGGCCGCGCCGCCTACTTCGGCTGCGGCTTGCGCACCGAGATGTGCAGCTCGCGCAGCCGCGTCTCGTCCAGCTCCGTGGGCGCGCCCATCATCAGGTCCTGCGCGTTGCCGTTGAGCGGGAACGCGATCGTCTCGCGGATGTTCGGCTCGTCCGCGAGCAGCATGACGATGCGGTCGACGCCCGGGGCGATACCGCCGTGCGGCGGGGCGCCGAAGCGGAAGGCGCGCAGCATGCCGGCGAACTGCTCCTCGACGGTCTCCCGGTCGTAGCCCGCGATCTCGAAGGCCTTGAGCATGATCTCGGGCTCGTGGTTCCGGATCGCGCCGGAGGACAGCTCGACGCCGTTGCAGACGATGTCGTACTGCCAGCCGAGGATGTCCAGCGGGTCCTGGGTCTCCAGGGCCTCCAGACCGCCCTGCGGCATCGAGAACGGGTTGTGCGAGAAGTCGATCTTGCCGGTGTCCTCGTCCTTCTCGTACATCGGGAAGTCGACGATCCAGCAGAAGCGGAAGACGTTCTCCTCGAAGTTGCCCGAGCGCTTCGCGGCCTCGACCCGCACCGCGCCCATGATCTTCGAGACCTCGTCGAACTCGCCCGCGCCGAAGAACACCGCGTGGCCGGGGGCCAGCGAGAGGCGCTTGGTCAGCTCGGCGACGTTCTCCTCGGTGAGGAACTTGGCGATCGGGCCGGTCAGCGAGCCGTCCTCGCCCACGCGCACCCAGGCCAGGCCCTTGGCGCCCTGCTCGACCGCGTAGTCACCGAGACCGTCGAAGAACTTCCGCGACTGGCCGGACACGTCCGGCACCGGCAGCGCGCGCACGTGCTTGCCCGCGAAGGCCTTGAACTCGGAGCCCTCGAAGATGTCGGTGATGTCGACGAGCTCCAGCTGGGCCCGCAGGTCCGGCTTGTCGGAGCCGTACTTCAGCATCGACTCGCGGAACGGGATGCGCGGGAAGGGGGAGGTGACGTGACGGTCACCGCCGAACTCCTCGAACAGCTCCGTCATGAGCTTCTCGATGGGCTGGAACACGTCCTCCTGCTCGACGAAGGACATCTCCACGTCGAGCTGGTAGAACTCGCCCGGCGAACGGTCCGCGCGGGCGTCCTCGTCGCGGAAGCAGGGCGCGATCTGGAAGTAGCGGTCGAAGCCGGAGATCATCAGCAGCTGCTTGAACTGCTGCGGCGCCTGCGGGAGCGCGTAGAACTTGCCCGGGTTCAGCCGGGAGGGGACCACGAAGTCGCGCGCGCCCTCGGGGGAGGTGGCGCTGAGGATCGGGGTCGCCATCTCGTTGAAGCCCAGCGCCGTCATCTTGTGACGGATCGCGGAGATCACGGCCGTACGCAGCAGGATGTTGCGGTGCATGCGCTCGCGGCGCAGGTCGAGGAAGCGGTACTCCAGGCGCCGCTCCTCGTTGACCCCGTCCTCGGCGTTGATCGTGAACGGCAGTGGCGCGGCGGCGCCGAGCAGCTCGACCTCGCTCACCTCGACCTCGACCTCGCCGGTCGGCAGGTCGGGGTTCACGTTCTCCGTACCGCGCGAGACGACCTTGCCGTCGATGCGGACGGTCGACTCCTTGGAGACCTTGTCGAGGGCCTCGTAGGCGGGCGTGCCCGGGCGGGCGACGAGCTGCGTGATGCCGTAGTGGTCGCGCAGATCGATGAAGAGGATGCCACCCAGGTCTCGGCGATTGTGCAGCCAGCCGCTCAGCCGGACGTCGCTGCCGACGTCAGAGGCGCGGAGCTCGCCGCAGGTGTGGGACCTGTACCGATGCATCGTCGTTCATCCAGTCTTCGCGGATAGAGGGCCTGTTTCACGTGAAACACCCCCAGGGTACCGGGCAGCCCGGGATCACCTCCCCATCATTGACCGCTCCGCCACCGCTCAGCGCCCCGGACGGCATCGGTGGCAGGCACCGATCACCTGTTCATACAGTGGGCGCATGCGCACTGGAGAGCCCCTGCCCACTGTGGGGGACGTCCTGGCCACTCTGGCGACCGGCGTGTGGCGCTGGGACAGCGCCGCGGGCCTCTTCACCTTCGACGCGGAGGCCGCACGGCTCATCGGCATGCCCGCGGAGCCGAGGACGCTCTCCGAGGCGGGCGCACGCTCCCACTTCCATCCCGTCGACTGGAACGAGATGGACGGAGTGGTGCAGCTCGCCGTGGCCGAGGGCACGCTCGCCGAGGCCCGGATGCGGATCATGGACGAGCACGGCCGGGTGCTCCGCACGGTCCGCAGCCGCTCCAAGCCGCTCATCGACCCCGAGACCGGGCAGTACGAGCTGATCGGCACCCTTCAGGAGGTCAGCGAACCGCCTCCGGGAGCCGCCGCGCGCACCCCCGTCACCGGGGACTGGCGCCGCTCGCGGGAGGCGTTCCTGCTGGACGCCGGACGGGCGCTGGCCGAGGCCCGGTCCACGGCGGAGGTACTGCGGGTGGCCGCGGGGCTGTCGATGCCCGGCTTCTCACCGGACGGACTCGCCGTCTTCGGCGCGGAGGGCGACCGGCTGACGATCATCGGCCATCACGGGCACCAGCCGGGCGACGAGGGACCCTTCTCGCACATGTCGCTGGCCACGGACTATCCGGCCGCCGAGGTCGTCCGTACGGGCCGTGCGGTCTACCTCTCCACCCCCGACGACTACAAGGACCGCTACCCGGCGTCCTGGCCGCTCGCCCAGCGCTTCGGACGGCAGTCGTGGGCGTTCCTCCCGCTCACCGTCGCCGGCAGCACCATGGGCGCGTGGATGGCGGCCTTCACGTATCCGGTCACCTTCACGCCCGACGAGCGCTCGGTCCTCAGCACCGTCGCCCGCATGCTCGCGCAGGCCCTCTCACGCGCCGGCACCGCCGAGACCGAGCGGGAGCTGACCGACGGCCTCCAGCGCTCGATGATGCCGACGCTCGGCCCGCAGATGCCGGGCATGAGCGTCGCCGCACGCTACGTCCCGACCGGCGGCGGCCTCCAGGTCGGGGGCGACTGGTACGACATGATCCCGCTGCCCGCCGGCCGCTACGCCCTGGCCATCGGCGACGTGCAGGGCCACGACGTCCGCGCGGCAGGCCTGATGGGCCAGCTCCGGATAGCCCTGCGCGCGTACGCCGCCGAAGGCCACCGCCCCGACGCGGTGCTGTCCCGGGCCTCGCGTTTCCTCTACGGAGTCACCGACTCGGTGACCTACGGATCGAGCGGCGGCGCCGACGACGGCGAGGACCCGGCGGATCCCGCCGATGTGCGCTTCGCGACTTGTCTGTACGTCGAGGTCGACCCGGCGACCGGGACGCTCGACATCGCCCGCGCCGGGCATCCCGACCCCGCGATACGCATGGCGGACGGGACGGTGCTGATGCGGCCCACGGCGGGCGGGCTGCCGCTCGGCATCGACCCGGACGCCGACTACCCGACCACCCGGCTCGTCCTGGAGCCGGGCGAGACCATGCTGATCTGCACCGACGGGCTCATCGAGACCGGCGGCCACGACCTCGACACCGGCTGGCGCCGTATCCGCCGGACGCTCGAATCCCACGACGGCGACATGGAGTCGCTCGCCGACGCGCTCGTCCAGGCCGTGCACGGGCCCTCCTCCCACCACACCACCGGTCCGCTGGCCGACCGGCGCGAGGACGACATAGCGGTGCTGCTGCTGTCCCGGCTGGGTGTGGAGGGCGCCTACGACGACACGGCCCCGACGGTACGGCCGACGGCGCGCCGCACGATGCTGACCGTCGCGCAGGCCGAGCCCGAGCGGATCGCGGACGCCCGTCAGCAGCTGCGGGAGCTCCTGCACGACTGGGCCTCCGCCGACCAGCTCGACTCCGCGGTCCTCCTAGTCTCCGAGATGGTCACCAACGTCCTCGTGCACACCGACGCCGACGCGCTGCTCGTCGCCGAGGTGACGGGCGAACCGGCCAAGCGGCGGATGCGGGTCGAGGTCACCGACGGCAGCGACGACCTGCCGCACCGGCGCCATCCGGGGGAACTGGCGTCGTCCGGGCGCGGCCTGGTGCTCGTCGAAATGCTCGCGGACGCGTGGGGGGTGGACCCGCGGGGCGAGGGCAAGAGCATCTGGTTCGAGTTCTCCGAGGCCCCGGACACGGAATCCGGCAAGCCCGGGACCTCGGACGACTCCGCGTTGCTCGACGCGTGGGAGGCGCTCGGGGAGAGCACGGACCTCGGCGAACCGGTGGTCACGGGCCCCGCGGACGGCTACGAGTCCTCGGACGGTCCCGGTGCCCCCGGCACTCCGGGGAATCCCGGCGCCGCCGGTCCTTCCGGTCCCTCGGCTCCCTCGGGCGCGTAAAGCAGACGGAGTTCGTGCACCACGCCGAAGACTGCCGCCGTCAGCGGTACGGCGAGCAGCATGCCGAGGACGCCCGCGACGGACGCGCCCGCCGTGATCGCGAGCAGCACCACCGCCGGATGCATCTGCACCTGCCGGCTCTGGATCATCGGCTGGAGGCCGTATCCCTCCAGCATCTGGATCGCGAGCACGAGCCCGAGCGTCCACAGGGCGATGACGAACCCTCGGTCGGCGAGCGCGACCAGGACGGCCACCGCGCCGGAGAGGAACGCGCCGAGATACGGGATGTACGCCCCCACGAAGACCAGCGCGCCGAGCCCGACGGCGCCCGGGACGCGCAGGACCAGGAGCCCGACGGTGATGCAGAGGGCGTCGATGAGCGCGATGATCGTCGTCCCGCGCATGAAGCCCTCGACGGCCGCGAAGGCGCGCCGGGCCATGGCCTCGACGACGTCGGCGGTCCCCCGGGGCGCCAGCGACCGCAGGGATCCGGCCACCCGGTGCGAGTCGCGCAGGAAGAAGAACACGAGCAGCAGGGCGAGGAAACCCATGGCGAGGGTCTCGGCAACGACGCTGACACCGCTGACGACGTTGGACGCGGCCGTGCCGCCGAACTTGGCCAGCAGGTCCTTGGAGTTGGCGGCGATGTCGTCGAGCGAGGTACCCGCCGCGCCGAAGTGCTCGGCGACGGAACGCGAGGCCTGCCGGAGCGAGGACACGATCTGGGCGCCGGTGTGGAAAAGCGCGGCGACGACGACGTAGACGGCGCCGCCGACCACGACGGCCACCGCGACGCAGGTCAGGGCGGCGGCGAGCGAGCGGTTGATCCGCGCCTTGACCATCCGCCGGTACAGCGGCCCGAGCAGGGCGGTCCCGAGCAGCGCGAGCAGCACCGGCACCACCGCCGTACGGAACTCCCCGCACAGCAGGATCCCCACCCATCCCACACCGGCGGCCAGCAGGATCACGGCACACCAGGCCGCCAACCGCCGGGCACCCTCAGGGAGTAGCTGCACCCTGCCAGCTGACCATGCGTCAGCCGAACCGGCGCCCGGGAGAGCCCGAACGGGGGAGGAGGCCCGCGGAGGCAGCGCTCGCGCGGGGCGCGGAGAAGCCCCGTCCGGCTACCGGACGGGGCTTCTCCGCGCTCCATCGCTCACGAGGGCGCCGGGAATCCTCGGAAGGCCCCGGGGAGGGCCTACAGCCCGCCCTCCGACATCCCGTGCACCGCCGGGATGGTCCCCAGGCGGCCCTTCTGGAAGTCCTCGAAGGCCTGCTGGAGCTCGTCACGGGTGTTCATCACGAACGGCCCGTAGTGGGCCATCGGCTCACGGATCGGCCGCCCTCCGAGGAGGACGACCTCCAGGTCCGGCGTGTTGGAGTCCTGCTTCTCGTCCGCGCGGACGGTCAGCGAGGAACCCGCGCCGAACACGGCGGTCTGGCCGGTGTGGACCGGGCGGCGGTCCGCGCCCACGCTGCCGCGTCCGGCGAGGACGTACGCGAGGCCGTTGAAGTCCTCGCGCCACGGCAGGGTGATCTCGGCGCCGGGCCGCAGGGTGGCGTGGACCATGGTGATCGGGGTGTGCGTGATGCCCGGTCCCTGGTGGCCGTCGAGCTCACCGGCGATGACGCGCAGGAGCGCGCCGCCGTCCGCGGTGCTGAGGAGCTGCACCGTGCCGCCCCGGATGTCCTGGTACCGCGGGGCCATCATCTTGTCCTTGGCCGGCAGGTTCACCCAGAGCTGGAGCCCGTGGAAGAGCCCGCCCGACATCACGAGGTGCTCCGGCGGCGCCTCGATGTGGAGCAGACCGGAACCGGCCGTCATCCACTGCGTGTCACCGTTGGTGATCGTGCCGCCGCCACCGTTGGAGTCCTGGTGGTCGAAAATGCCGTCGATGATGTACGTCACGGTCTCGAAGCCGCGGTGCGGGTGCCAGGGGGTGCCCTTCGGCTCGCCCGGCGCGTACTCCACCTCACCCATCTGGTCCATCATGATGAACGGGTCGAGGTGCTTGTAGTTGATCCCGGCGAACGCGCGGCGGACCGGGAAACCCTCGCCCTCGAAGCCACTGGGCGCGGTCGTCACGGCCAGCACGGGACGCTCCACGGCGTCGGCCGGCGCCGCCACTCGGGGCAGGGCCAGCGGGTTCTCGACAGTCACTGCGGGCATGTCGGTACCTCCTTGTGCTTCGAGTTTAGTTGAGGATTGAACTTTCTGCTACCCGTAACGACGCGCGCCCGGAGGGCATTCCCTCCGGGCGTCACGTGTTCGTGAGGCAGTGCGGCCGTGCGGACGGCGGGCCACCGATCGTTCGGACGGTGGCCCGTCGACCCGGCCCGCGGCGGCCCGTCAGCCGTGGATGCGGCCCGTCAGCCGTACATACGGCGCATCGCGAAGTCCACCATCTGCTCCACGGCCTTAGCGTCGAAGACCATCCGGTGCTCACCCTCCATGTCGATCACGAAGCCGTAGCCCGTGGGCAGGAGGTCGATCACCTCGGCTCCGGTGATCACGAAGTACTTGGACTCCTTGCCCGCGTACCGGCGCAGTTCCTTGAGCGAGGTGAACATCGGGATGACAGGCTGCTGGGTGTTGTGCAGCGCCAGGAATCCGGGGTTGTCCCCGCGCGGGCAGTACACCTTCGACGTGGCGAAGACCTGCTGGAAGTCCTCGGCGGCCATGGACCCCGTGGTGAACGCGCGGACCGCGTCCGGAAGGGACGGCGGGGACGGCTCGGGATACAGGGGCGGCTGCTGGCCGTACCCGCCCGGCATCTGTCCGCCAGGCATCTGGCCGGGCATCTGCTGCTGCGGCGGGACGTACCCCTGCTGGGCGCCCGCGTTCTGCTCGTAGCCGTACATGCGTCAAAGAGTAGTGGGCCACATATGGCCCACCCGGGGTTGCTTCTTATTACTGACGGGTAGCATCATCGAAGCTACTTGTTGGTACGTGAACCAGATGCGAGGAGTCAGTGCCTCGCCGATCCCTTAACGGAGCCGTCGCCATGGGGCATTACAAGTCGAATCTCCGCGACATCGAGTTCAACCTCTTCGAGGTGCTCGGGCGCGACAAGCTGTACGGCACCGGCCCGTTCGCGGAGATGGACACGGACACCGCCAAGAGCATCCTCGAGGAGCTGACCCGCCTCTCGGAGAACGAGCTGGCCGAGTCCTTCGTCGACGCCGACCGCAACCCGCCGGTCTTCGACCCGGAGACCAACACGGCGCCGGTCCCGGCTTCCTTCAAGAAGTCGTACAAGGCGTTCATGGACTCCGAGTACTGGCGTCTCGGCGTGCCCGAGGAGATCGGCGGTTCCACCGCGCCCCGCTCCCTGATCTGGGCGTACGCGGAGCTGATCCTCGGCGCGAACCCGGCGGTCTGGATGTACTCCAGCGGCCCCGCGTTCGCCGGCATCCTCTTCGAGGAGGGCAACGAGGTCCAGAAGCACATCGCGACGATGGCCGTCGACAAGCGGTGGGGCTCCACCATGGTGCTCACCGAGCCGGACGCCGGCTCCGACGTGGGCGCCGGCCGCACCAAGGCGATCCAGCAGGAGGACGGCTCCTGGCACATCGAGGGCGTGAAGCGCTTCATCACCTCGGGTGAGCACGACATGGAGGAGAACATCCTCCACTACGTCCTCGCCCGCCCCGAGGGCGGCGGCCCCGGCACCAAGGGCCTGTCCCTCTTCCTCGTCCCGAAGTACGAGTTCGACTTCGAGACCGGCGAGCTGGGCGAGCGCAACGGCGTGTACGCGACGAACGTCGAGCACAAGATGGGCCTCAAGGCCTCCAACACCTGCGAGATGACCTTCGGCGACCGCCACCCCGCCAAGGGCTGGCTGATCGGCGACAAGCACGACGGCATCCGCCAGATGTTCCGCATCATCGAGTTCGCCCGCATGATGGTCGGCACGAAGGCGATCTCCACCCTTTCGACCGGCTACCTGAACGCGCTGGAGTACGCCAAGGAGCGCGTCCAGGGTCCCGACCTCGCGGAGTTCATGGACAAGGCCGCGCCCAAGGTCACCATCACGCACCACCCGGACGTGCGCCGCTCGCTGATGACGCAGAAGGCGTACGCCGAGGGCATGCGCGCCCTGGTGCTGCACACCGCCGCGGTCCAGGACGAGATCCAGGTCCTGGAGGCCGCCGGTGAGGACACCGCCGCCGCCGAGGCCCTGAACGACCTCCTCCTGCCGATCGTGAAGGGCTACGGCTCCGAGAAGGGCTACGAGCTGCTCGCCCAGTCGCTCCAGATCTTCGGCGGCTCCGGCTTCCTGCAGGAGTACCCGATCGAGCAGTACATCCGCGACGCCAAGATCGACACGCTGTACGAGGGCACCACCGCGATCCAGGGCCAGGACTTCTTCTTCCGGAAGATCGTCCGCAACCAGGGCGCGGCCCTGAACACCCTCGCCGAGGACATCAAGAAGTTCCTGGCGCTCGGCACGGGCGGCGAGGAGCTGTCCGCCGCCCGCGAGCAGCTCGCGAAGGCGGCCGTCGAGCTGGAGGCCATCGTCGGCCTGATGCTGACCGACCTCGCGGCCACCGAGCAGGACGTCAAGAACATCTACAAGGTGGGCCTCAACACCACCCGCCTCCTGATGGCCTCCGGCGACGTGGTCGTCGGCTACCTGCTGCTGCGTGGTGCCGCCGTCGCCGCCGAGAAGCTGGAGACCGCCTCCGCCAAGGCTGTGTCCTCCAAGGACGTGGCGTTCTACACCGGCAAGATCGCGGCCGCGCGGTTCTTCGCCGCCAACGTGCTGCCGGGCGTCACCGGTGCCCGCAAGCTCGCCGAGGGCGTCGACCTGGACCTGATGGAGCTGGACGAGGCCGCCTTCTAGGAGTCCGCCGGGCCCCGCGACGCCGGGGCCCACGAGTTCTCCGGCCCCCGCGAAGCCTGGGGCCAAAGATCCACCGACCCCCGCGAAACCGGGGGCCCAAGGGGCCGCCGGGCCAGGCGAGGCCGGGCGGGCACCGGCCCGGCATCTGTCCGTCCGGTCAGGTGTCCCAAGGTGCCCACCCTTCACATCCCCCTTACGAGGGCCCGCTCCCAACCCCGGGAGCGGGTCCTCGCGCGTCGTTAAGGTGAACCCATGAGTGCACCCACCCGGTTCGACCGCGGCCACACCGACGACCTCATGTCCTTCCTCGCGGCGAGCCCGACGCCGTACCACGCCGTGGCGACCGCCGCCGAGCGGCTGGAGAAGGCCGGATTCCGTCAGGTCGCCGAGACCGACGCGTGGGAAGGGACCAGCGGCGGGAAGTACGTGCTGCGCGGAGGGGCGATCATCGCCTGGTACGTGCCGGAGGGCGCCGAGCCGCACACCCCGTTCCGCATCATCGGCGCGCACACCGACTCCCCGAACCTGCGGGTCAAGCCGCTGCCGGACACCGGGGCGCACGGCTGGCGGCAGGTGGCCGTGGAGATCTACGGCGGCCCGCTGCTGAACTCCTGGCTCGACCGGGACCTGGGCCTGGCCGGACGCCTGTCGCTGCGGGACGGCTCGACCCGCCTGGTCAACATCGACCGCGCCCTGCTGCGCGTGCCCCAGCTCGCCATCCACCTGGACCGTTCCGTCAACGACGGGCTCAAGCTCGACAAGCAGCGGCACCTCCAGCCCGTCTGGGGACTCGGCGACACCCGCGAGGGCGATCTGATCAGCTTCCTGGAGGAGGAGTCGGGGCTGCCCGCGGGCGAGGTCACCGGCTGGGACCTCATGACCCACTCCATCGAGCGGCCCTCCTACCTGGGCCGCGACGAGGAGCTGCTCGCCGGGCCGCGCATGGACAACCTGCTGTCCGTGCACGCCGCCACGGCCGCACTGGCCGCGGTCGCGACGCCCGACGCCGGACTCCCGTACATCCCGGTCCTCGCCGCCTTCGACCACGAGGAGAACGGCTCGCAGAGCGACACCGGCGCCGACGGACCGCTGCTCGGCAGTGTGCTGGAACGTTCTGTCTTCGCTCGCGGCGGTTCCTACGAGGACCGGGCGCGCGCGTTCGCCGGCACCGTCTGTCTCTCCTGCGACACCGGTCACGCCGTGCACCCCAACTACGCCGAGCGGCACGACCCGACACACCACCCGCGTGCCAACGGCGGCCCCATCCTCAAGGTGAACGTCAACAACCGCTACGCCACCGACGGTTCGGGCCGCGCGGTGTTCGCCGCCGCCTGCGAGAAGGCCGGCGTGCCCTTCCAGTCCTTCGTCTCCAACAACTCCATGCCCTGCGGCACCACCATCGGCCCCATCACGGCGGCCCGGCACGGCATCAGGACGGTCGACATCGGCGTGGCCATCCTCTCCATGCACAGCGTCCGCGAACTCTGCGGCGCCGACGACCCGTTCCTGCTGGCCAACGCGCTGGTGGCGTTCCTGGAGGGACAACCCCCCACCGCGTAGGCGCCGTTCGGCACGTCGTCGCGAGGAACGCGTGCCGTGCCGTGAGGGATCGCCTCCGCATGGCTCGCGGGGTCCCGGGTACCCGGAACAGGTCCGGAATGACTCCGAGTTGCTATTCAAGGAGGCGACACCCATGGGCCTGGGCGGATGCATCATCCTGATCGCCGTAGGGGCGATCCTCACGTTCGCGACCGACTGGCACATGCAGGGGGTCGACCTTCACGTGGTCGGCGTGATCCTCATGATCGCCGGACTGATCGGCGTGGCGACCTTCGGCAGTATCGCCAAGCGCAGGCGAGTGGTCGTACCGCCGACGGCGACCGTCGTGGAGGACGAGCGGCACCACCGGAACGGCTATTCCGACGGATACGGCATATGAGCTGTATCACGAACTAAGGATATTTCAGGGGTGAATACGGACAAGGCGTGACAGAACGCACCTCCCCGCCGCCTGTCAAAATACGTACACATCGTGAAGGATTAGCGCTCTTGGGGCCATAAGGTCACACAATTCTTCACGATAGGGGAGTCCGCCGTGCACGGTCTGACACTGTCCGGCGGTCTCTCCGTCGGCGCAGGGGCGAGTGGCTCGCGGATACCCCGTCCGCGGCGCCACGCCGCCGACGAGGAACCGGCCGACGGCCCCCGCCTCGCGGTGCTGATCCCGGCCCACAACGAGCAGGACCGCATAGCCGCCGCCATCGACGGCCTGTGGCAGCAGACCCGGCGCCCCGACCTGATCGTGGTGGTGGCCGACAACTGCACCGACGACACCGCCACCGTGGCCGCCGCCCACGGCGCACAGGTCTTCCACACCGAGGGCAACACCCACAAGAAGGCCGGAGCCCTCAACCAGGCCATCGCCTCGACGCTGCCCCGTCTCGACGACCACGACCTGTTGCTGGTCCAGGACGCGGACACCGTCCTGAACCCCAGGTTCGTCGAGACCGCCCTCGCCACCTTCAGCCGCGAGGTCGGCGCCGTCGGCGGCGTCTTCTACGGCGAGGCGGGCGGCGGATTCCTCGGCCAGCTCCAGCGCATGGAGTTCCACCGTTACGCCTGGGAGCTGGAACGCACCGGCGGCAAGGCCCAGGTACTCACCGGCACCGGAACGGTGTTCCGGGCCCAGGTGCTGCGCGAGGTGCGCGCCGCCCGCCTCTCCGGCCGGATCGGCGGCGGCACCAGCTACTACAGCCTGGCCTCGCTCACCGAGGACGACGAGATGACCAAGGCCGTCAAGACCCTCGGCTACCGGGCCATGTCCCCGGCCGGCTGCGCGGTCACCACCGAGGTCATGACCACCCTGCCCAAGCTGTGGCACCAGCGGCTGCGCTGGCAGCGGGGCGCCCTGGAGAACCTCCGCGACTACGGCTGGACCAGGGTCACCGCCCGCTACTTCCTGCAGCAGTTCCTGATGGGCTTCGGCGCGCTGGCCTTGTTCGTCTACCTCACCTACATGGTCGCGTACACGACGTTGTACGGCTGGCCCGGCCTCTCGCCGTTCTGGACGGCGATCGGCCTGATCTTCTTCGTCGAGAAGACCGTCTCCGTACGCCGCGCCGGACCCCGGGCCGTTCTGGTGGCCGCGCTGCTGATCCCGGAGATGCTCTACGACATGTTCCAGCACGCAGTCTATTTCTCCTCGCTCTGGGGTCTGATGCGCCGCAGCGAGGAGAAGTGGGTGGCCACGTGAGCCGCCCTCCCCTTCGTCCCACCGCAAGAGCACGCCTAGGAGAACGACCATGTACATGAAATTGATGAGTGCCAGCACCGCCGGAGCGGGCGGGGCCGCGGTGGCCTCCACCGGGGGGACGTGGATGAACAGCATGGCGCTGGTCGTGGCGGCCACCACGCTGGTGGCGGCCACGATGGCCATGTACAAACTGGCACGGTGGACGCGCCGCCACTGAGCGGGCACACCGGGCCATTACGTGCCCTGCGCCGGCAAGGAACCCGGAACCCACGCGCCCTGGCCGTCAGGCGCCCTGAGTTGTCGTCAGACGCTCCGGAAGGTGGCCGCCGCGGTCCGGTCGGCCGGGGTGTGAACGTGTTCGGCGGGGCGGGCGTCAGTTCAGGACGTGACCCGTCGTAGCGTCCACATGGGTGGGGATCTCGTCGTGGCGGTCGCCGACGGTGAGGGTGCCGGTGGGTTCGAAGAGGAGGATCGCGGCGCCGCCGGGGGTGGACGGCTTGTGCTCGGTTCCGCGCGGGACGGTGAAGACGGAACCCTTGGGCAGGACGACGGTCCGCTCGCCGGACGGTTCCCGGAGCGCGATGGTCAGCTCGCCCTCCAGGACCAGGAAGAACTCGTCCGTGTGATCGTGCACGTGCCAGACGTGCTCGCCCTCGACCTTCGCGACGCGCACGTCGTAGTCGTTGACGGCGGTGACGATGCGGGGGCTCCACAGGTCGGTGAAGGAGGCGAGGGCGGCTGACAGGGAGACGGGGTCGCCGCGTCGGGCGGGTTCGCTGGTCATGCGCTCATCCTCGGCACTCGGCCGCGCACCCGCGAGTGCTAGAAATCGCGTATGCCGCAAGGATCCTCGCACGCACCGCTCGATCGGGAGATCTCCCTCGCGCCGGGACGGGAAGAACCGCCGCCGCGTACGCCGCATCGCGTCGCCGTGATCGTCGACGAGGGTACGAATCCCTTCGAAGTCGGCGTCGCGACGGAGCTGTTCGGGCTTCCCCGGCCCGAACTGGGGCGGCCGGAGCCGCTCTACGAGCTGACCCTGTGCACCCCCACGCCCGGCGTCCGGATGAACCACGGGTTCTTCACCCTGAGCGGAGTGCCCGGCCTCGACGCGGTGGACGACGCCGACACCCTCGTCGTCCCCGGCCGGCCCGACAACGTCGTACCGCGCCGGGCCGTCGTCCTGGACGCCATCAGGCGAAGCCACGCGCGTGGGGCGCGGGTCGTGAGTTTCTGCACCGGGACCTTCGCGCTCGCCGAGGCGGGGCTGCTCGACGGGCGGCGGGCCACCACCCACTGGCGCTGGACGAACGTCTTCCGGGAACTGCATCCGAAGGTGCTGCTGGATCCGGACGTGCTCTTCGTGGACGAGGGTGACGTACTCACGGCGGCGGGCAGCGCGGCCGCGCTCGATCTCGGGCTGCACCTCGTACGGCGCGACCACGGCGCGGAGACCGCCAACGCGGTGTCGCGCCGGCTGGTCTTCGCCGCGCACCGCGACGGGGGCCAGCGCCAGTTCGTGCAGCGGCCACTGCCCGACGTGCCCGACGAGTCACTGGCACCCCTGCTGGCCTGGGCGCAGGAGCGGATCGGCGAGCCGCTGACGGTCGGGGACCTGGCGGCGCGCGCCGCCGTCAGCCCGGCGACGCTGCACCGCCGCTTCCGCGCCCAGCTCGGCACGACACCGCTGGCATGGCTGACGGCGGAGCGGGTCGCCCTCGCCTGCCGGCTCATCGAGCGCGGCGAGGTCCGGCTCGGCGTGGTGGCGGACCGCAGCGGGCTCGGGACCGCCGCGAACCTGCGCGAGCGGGTGCGCCGGGCGACCGGACTCAGCCCGTCGGCCTACCGGCGGCGTTTCGGACCGCCCGGCGGGGAACCGGTGACGACATGAGATACCTCGTACGCGACCGGCTGCTCGGCTTCGGTGACGACTACTGGATCGAGGACGACCACGGGAACAAGGTCTTCCTCGTCGACGGCAAGGCCATGCGGCTGCGGGACACCTTCGAGCTGAAGGACACCCGCGGACGCGTCCTGATCGACATCCACCAGAAGATGTTCGCGCTGCGCGACACGATGATCATCGAGCGGGACGGCGACCCGCTCGCGACCATCAAGCGCAAACGTCTGTCCCTGCTCCGCAATCACTATCGCGTGTCCCTGGTCGACGGCACCGAGCTCGACGTCAGCGGCAAGATCCTCGACCGGGAGTTCGCCGTCGACTACGACAACGAACTCCTCGCCCAGATCTCCCGCCGCTGGCTCCACATCCGCGACACGTACGGCGTCGACGTCGTACGGGAGGACGCGGATCCGGCGCTGATGATCGCCGTGGCGGTGTGCGTGATCCACCTGGCGGAGAAGGAACGGGGGGACGGCTGACAGCGCTCTCGGCCGAACGCACTGACGACCGACGGCGCCGGCGAACGACAGCGCCGACGGCCGGCTCCCGTCAGCGGGTGGGGGTGTCCAGGCCCAGCAGGCGGTCCTTCAGGGCCGGGAACTGTTCCCGCGTCGTCGCGACCTTCGCCGGGTCGAAGTCCACGGTGAGGATCTCCTCGTCCGAGCCCGCCTCGGCGAGGACCTCTCCCCACGGGTCGACCACGATCGAGTGACCGGCCTGGGGAACTCCCGCGTGCGTACCGGCCGTTCCGCAGGCGAGGACGTACGCCTGGTTCTCGACGGCGCGCGCCCGCGCGAGCAGGGTCCAGTGGGAGCGGCGGCGCTCGGGCCAGCCGGCCGGGAGGACGAAGGTCTGCGCCCCCGCGTCGACGAGCCCGCGGAAGAGTTCGGGGAACCGGAGGTCGTAGCAGGTGGCCACGCCGAGGACGGTCTCCGGCAGCCGCACGGTCACCAGTTCGGTGCCCGCGCCCATCAGCACGGCCTCGCCCTGGTCGAAGCCGAAGCGGTGGATCTTGCGGTAGGCGGCGACGAGTTCACCGGCGGGGGAGTAGACGAGGGAGGTGTTGTAGAGAGCGGCCTCGGACGCGGAGGAAGAGCCGGCCTCGGACGCGGCGCGCTCGGGGATCGAGCCCGCGTGCAGCCACACGCCGGCGTCGCTCGCCGCCTTGCTCATCGCCTCGTGGGTCGGCCCGTCGAGCGGTTCGGCCTGCGCCGCGAACTCCTCGTAGGCGAAGGCGCCGGTGGTCCACAGTTCGGGGAGCACGACGAGATCGACTCCGGCCTGATCCCGTACCAGATCAGCCACTCGTTGTCTGCGGGCTGCGACCGATTCGTCGTCGTTTACGTCGATCTGGAGGAGCGAGGCGCGCACACTACCACCGTCCTGGCATTCGAGCCGTCGATACGGGCCTACGATCGTCACACGAAAGCACTGCCGGGGTGCCTCACAGCAGCGTAACTTAGCGTCCCAAGACACCCGCTGCCTGTGCACTGCCCGCGTCCAACCGCCCGAGGGGTCCCGTTCCGTGAGTCTGCATCCGAGTCTTCAGTCCTACGCCGACGCCTGGGCCCACTCGATCGAAGCGATATCCGAGCTGGTGCAGCCGCTTGTGGAGGGCGAGTGGAACCGGCGGACCCCGTGTCCCGGCTGGTCGGTCCGCGACATCGTCTCGCACGTCATCGGGCTGGACTGCGAGATGCTCGGCGATCCCCGGCCGATCCACACACTTCCCCGCGATCTCTACCACGTGACGAACGAGCACCAGCGGTACATGGAGATGCAGGTCGACGTGCGCCGCCACCACACGGCGCCGGAGATGACCTCCGAGCTGGAGTACACGGTCATCCGTCGCAACCGGCAGCTGCGGAACGAGTCGCGGCAGCCCGACGCCAAGGTGCGCGGCCCTCTCGGCACCGAGGTCACCCTCGAACAGGCGATGCGCAACCGCGCGTTCGACGTATGGGTGCACGAGCAGGACCTGCGGTACACGCTGGGCCGGCCGGGGAACCTCGACTCCCCCGGTTCGCAGATCGTGCGGGACGATTTGCTGTCCGCGCTGCCGAAGGTCGTCGCCAAGGACGCGGGGGCGCCGGCGAACTCCGCGGTCGTCTTCGACGTGCACGGTCCCGTCGAGTTCCTCCGTACGGTCCGTATCGACACCGACGGGCGCGGATCGATAGACGGTGCGCCCTCCCTCGGTCCCGCGGCGAGCCTCGCCCTCGACTGGGAGACCTTCGTCCGGCTCGCCTGTGGCCGCGTCCACGCCGACGCCGTGTCCGACCGCATCAAGACCGAGGGCGACCCGGAACTGACGGCCGCGATCCTGCGCAACTTCACCGTCACGCCGTAACGGGACGGGGCGGGGCGGCTCACCGCCCCTCCGCCTCGCTCCGCCGTTCCGGTGTCCGGGAACGTTTCCGGTGTCCGGGAACGCTGCGTCCCGCCGACGCGTTTCTCGGCAGTCGCCGGACGGACCGGGGCCTTCCGGCGCGCCCGGACAGCGGAGGTGGTTCGGTCCCTCCGGCGTTCGGGGCGCGGGCTCCGTACGGACGGCGAACGCCCAGGTCGGGACAGCCGGCGGCGGCCGGTGGCAGCGGGCGGCATGCCCTGGCGGTCACGCCGGTACGTGCACCGTTTCCACCCGGCTGGCCACCAGCCGCTCACGCTCCCGGCTGGCCGCCTGCTTCCGCAGCCGGAAGATCTGGCTCAGCCCTGCCGCCTGGAGCACGAACACGGCGGCGAAGGCGATCCGGTAGTTGTCGTCGGTGGCGTCGAGCAGGACACCGATGGCCAGCAGCGTCGTCATCGAGGCGACGAAACCACCCATGTTGGTGATCCCGGACGCGGTCCCCTGACGCTCCGGCGGATTCGCCGGCCGCGCGAAGTCGAAACCGAGCATCGAGGCGGGACCGCAGGCACCGAGCACGGTGCACAGTACGACCAGCACCCACATCGGCGCGTGCTCGCCGGGGTACACCAGCACCCCCGCCCACACGACGGCCGTCGCCGCGACCGTGCCCAGCGCCAGCGGCAGCCGCGCGGTGTGGTGCCGCGCGACGATCTGCCCGTACACCAGGCCGACGACCATGTTGGACAGGACCACGAGCGTCAGCAGTTCTCCCGCGGTGGCCCGCGAAAGGCCCTGCGCCTGGACCAGGAACGGCATTCCCCACAGCAGCAGGAACACCATCGCCGGGAACTGCGTGGTGAAGTGCACCCACAGACCGAGCCGGGTACCGGGTTCCCGCCAGGACGCGACGATCTGCCGGCGGACGTACGCGGCGCCCCGGTGCGGGAACGGCTCCGGCTCGTGGCCCTCGGGGTGGTCCTTCAGGAACAGCAGCAGAAGGACGAGGACGAGCACACCGGCACCGGCGCTTCCGGCGAACGCGGCCGTCCAGCCCAGGCCGTGCAGCAGCCGGGCGATCACGAGGGTCGAGACGAGGTTGCCCGCCATGCCGACCAGACCCGCGGACTGCGCGACGAGCGGTCCGCGCCGGGCGGGGAACCACCGCGTGCCGAGCCGCAGCACGCTGATGAACGTCATCGCGTCACCGCAGCCCAGCAGGGCACGCGAGGCGAGCGCCATGCCGTACGACGAGGAGAACGCGAAGCCCAGCTGCCCCGCCGTGAACAGCACCACGCCGATGGTCAGCACCTTCTTGGTGCCGAGCCGGTCGACCAGCAGCCCGACCGGTATCTGCATGCCCGCGTACACGAGGAGCTGGAGGATGGAGAAGGTGGACAGGGCGGAGGCGCCGACATGGAAACGGTCCGCGGCGTCGAGTCCGGCCACCCCCAGTGACGTACGGAAGATGACCGCGACGAAGTAGACCGAGACGCCGATGCCCCAGACGGCGATCGCGCGCCGGCCGCCGGGCGGGTCGCCGGGCAGCGTGACCGAGGAGCTCATCGGACCTCGCCCCGCGCCAGGTTGGAGAACCAGCTGACGTGTCCGTGGATGAGGCCGACGACCGCGTCGGCGTCGCCGGCGCGCAGTGCCTGGAGGATCTGTTCGTGCTCGACGAGTGTCTTGGTGATCCGGTCGGGGTGCGCGTGCATGACAGCGACTCCCATCCTCAACTGCCGGTCGCGGAGCTGGTCGTAGAGCCGGGAGAGGATCTCGTTGCCGCCGCTGCGGACGATCTCGGCGTGGAAGCAGCGGTCGGTGACGGCGGCGGCGGCCAGATCCCCGGCGGCGGCCTGCTCCTTCTGCTGGGCGAGCAGTTCTTCGAGGCGGGCCAGGAGCTGCGGCGACGCCGGTACGGCCTTGCGCGCGGCGTGCTCCTCGACGAGCTGGCGGGTCTCGACCACGTCCGCGATCTCCTGGGCGGAGACCGGCAGGACGAGCGCGCCCTTCTTCGGGTAGAGCCTGATCAGTCCCTCGGCTTCGAGGCGGAGCAGTGCCTCACGGACCGGGGTGCGCGAGACGCCCACCGCATCGGCGAGTTCGCCCTCGGTCAGCAGGGCCCCGCCCTCGTAACGGCGTTCCAGGACGCCCCGTTTGACGTGTGCGTAGACGCGGTCGGCCGCGGGCGGCTGCTTCATCGAAGGCCGCGTCGGCGCGGGTGGGGCTGAAGGCATGCGCACATCATAGATACAACACGTACGCATCCCCGGAGGCATTTCAGCATGCGGACCCCAACTGCCCCTGGATGTAACCCAGGTCACACGAATTCCACTCGTTCGCCGTACATCCCTTTGCGCGCCCCGCGAGTCCGAACATGGGACGGCACTGCCATGTGCCGCTCTCCCAGGGGCATTTCGCGCATACGGAGCGTTCATTTTGATTACCGGCATTAAGGGCACGCGTTTCCGCAAGGCCGCCGCTGTGACCTTCACGACCGGCGCCGTGCTGGCAGCCGGAGCCTTCGGCGCCGCGCCCGCGGGCGCGGTAGCCACGCCCACAATCGTCGCCAAGGGCGGCTATGTCATGAACAACGGGACCGCCGCGTCCCTGTACACCAAGGCGGCGGACACCAAGCTGTCCACCGGCTCCACCACGAAGATCATGACGGCCAAGGTGGTCCTGGCCCAGCCGAACCTGAACCTGGACGCCAAGGTCACGATCCTGAAGGCGTACAGCGACTACGTGGTCGCCAAAAACGCCTCGCAGGCCCACCTGATCGTCGGTGACAAGGTCACCGTCCGTCAGCTCCTCTACGGTCTGATGCTGCCGTCGGGCTGCGACGCCGCCTACGCGCTCGCCGACAAGTTCGGCTCGGGCACGAGCACCGCCGCCCGCGTGAAGTCGTTCATCGGCAAGATGAACTCGGCCGCGACGAGCCTTGGCCTGACGCACACGCACTTCGACTCGTTCGACGGCATCGGCAACGGCAACAACTGGTCGACGCCGCGCGACCTGACGAAGATCGCCAGCAGTGCCATGAAGAACTCCACGTTCAGGACCGTCGTCAAGACGAAGTCGTACACGGCGAAGACGGTGACGAAGGTCAACACCACGCGCACCATGGCGCCGTGGATCAACACCAATGGGCTGCTCAACAGCTACAGCGGCGCCATCGGCGTGAAGACCGGCTCCGGCCCCGAGGCCCACTACTGCCTCGTCTTCGCCGCCACCCGCAACGGCAAGACGGTCATCGGGACGGTCCTCGCCTCGACGTCCATCCCGGCCCGCGAGTCGGACGCGACGAAGCTGATGAACTACGCCTTCGCCAAGTAAGGCACGCAGACGCACTCGCACGACTACCGGACACCGGAAGCCTTCGCCGACCGACGTGTCCTCGTCCTCGGCATCGGCAACTCGGCCTGCGACAT
>NZ_JBVJCT010000028.1:0-54000 GCF_055588305.1 Streptomyces sp. NPDC042002
GACCGCGATCCTGTGCGGCGCCGTCTTCTACGTGGGCGCCGTCGGCACGGTGATGTACCTTCTCCCAGAACCCCAAGAAAAAAAACCAGGGACCCGCGGGGCACACGAGCCCCGCTTCACCCCCCCCCTCCGCCCCCACCCCACCCCCCCCCCTCCCTTTTTTTGGGCCCAACCCTTCGGGGGGCCTCTCCCCCCCCCCCCCCCCCGTTCTGGGTTTCGGGCGACCCCCCCCCCCCGGGGGGCCCCGGGACCGTGCCGTCGGCGGTTCCGCCGCCCGTGGGGACCGCGGCGCCGGAACCGCCTTCTTGCGGAGCGCCTACGTCTCGTCGATGCTCGCGCCGGCCGGCATGACCGCCACCAGCGAGACCAGCGAAGCGTCCAACGGCCCCTGGTACATACGCACTTCGTCGATGGCGCCGGAGAAGTACTCGCTACCGGCCGAGCCGGTCAGGGTCCGGCCGATCTGGAGGCCCGTCTTGCCGAAGTCCCACGTGTTGTCCCAGGGGGCCTCGGCTGCCGCGACACCGTTGACGTACAGGAGCACGTCGCCGAAGACCGCGTTGTAGACGAGGGCCAGATGGTCGCCGTCGCCCTCCGAACTGGGCAGGTCACCGTTGTCCAGGACGGTGGTGGTGACCGGGGCGGCCGTGTCGGCACCTGTCACCGCCAGCTGCCAGCGGTTGCTCGCGGCCAGGTACTTCACCGTGACCGCGCTGCCGTTCGTGCCGGACAGCGAGAGGACCGTCTCGTTGCTGCCCGGGTTCGTCGCGGCGAGCCGGGCGCGGGCCGTCAGCGTGAAACTGTCCTGTGCGGAGAGCAGGCCCGCCGCCCTGGAGGCGTAGGCGGTCGTGCCGTTCAGCGCCAGGTGTCCGTCGCCCCACAGCGGTTCGGCCGGGGGTACGCAGTCCGGATCGAGCTCGGGATCGCAGGAGTCGTCGGGCAGATAGATGGAGGCTCCGCCGCCCATCGTCAGCCCGGTGCCGCCGCCCGTCTCCGGCGAAACGGAAGACGTCGCCTCGTCCAGCTGCCAGTAGGCGAGCTGGTGGGGCTGGATGCCGCCCAGTTCCTGTCCCTCGGTCTCCGGGATGACCCGGTCGTGCAGCTTGACGTCGGCCACGCTGCCCTTGAGGTAGCTCGTGTAGCCGCCGAGGGAGAGCCTGCGGCCGATCTGCAGGCCACCGGTGGCATTCCAGGTGGTGCGCCGGGCCTGGACGTCGTCGGCGACCAGGGTGCCGTTGACATAGAGCATCATCTTGCCGAGTTCCGCGTCGTAGACCCCTATGAGGTGGGTCCAGACGTCAGGGACGGCGGCAGCTCCCGAGACCTTCCAGGTGCCGAGCGACTCCATGTCACTGACCGGTGTCCGGAACATCCATGACTTGGTGTCGGCGTCGTAGGCGAGCTCGAACCCGGGCTGGGACGTGCCGTCCTGGCTGACGACGGTCATGCTCTCGGTGGGCAGCGAGGGAAGCATCACCCAGGCGCTCACGGAGAAAGTCTTTCCCGTGTCGACGGCCGGTGCGCCGGCGTCCAGGTAGGCGTTCGCGGTGCCGTCCAGGGAGGCGGCGGTGTCGGTGGAGCCGAGCGGTCCACCGGCCCCGAAGGCCACCCCGGAACCGGCGGTGGCACTGGGTGCTCCGTTGCTGCCGGCCGCCTTCGAGGCTCCCTTGGCGTCACCGAGCGTCCAGCCCGCGACCGGGGCACGGCCGTCGCTGACCAGGAAGGTATGGGTGGTCGAGGTCAACTGCGGGTTGCCCGCTCCGTCGATCGCCGTGACGTGCAGGAAGTACGGGCCTTCGCTCGGCGGCATCCAGCGGATCGTCGCCGGGCCACCGGTCGATTCGGCGTTCACTGTCAACGGCGTGTTCACGGCATGCGGCCCGGTGAAGTAATACTTGTACTTCGTCACATCGGTGGATGGCGAGTCCACGGTGAAGTCGCCGTAGTCACCGGTGCCCGCGTGCCAGGCGTCGTCGTCCGGGTACAGGGCCGAGGTGATCACGGCCGGCTTGGGCTTGGTGCTGTCGAAGATGAACTCGCAGCGGGTCTGGTCACCGTCGGTGGACCAGGGACCCCACGACGTCTGGTCATAGCCCTGGACCGCCCAGGCGACGGTGGTGTTCGGCGGGATGGTGAAGCCCGGCTCGCCGTCGCCGGTGACGTCGCTGCCGATGACGTACTTGAACACGGCCTGGCCGGTGTTGCCCTTGCCGGTGGTGTTCTGCTTGCCGGTCGTCGCGTAGTGGTCGATCTCGACGCCGGAGCTGTTCGTCCACCAGACCTTGAACTTCGCCTGCAGGGACTCGGTGTTGCCCTTGACGTCGTTGTGGTCATAGTCCTCGATCACCGCGGTCACGTGCGGCGCTTCGGTCACGTAGTGCTGGGTCGCCTTGCCGTACTCGCATGCGCCGCCGGGAGCCATCTCCAGCTGGTCCGCGTCCGGCTGGAGCGGCGGTCGGTTGTACGTCACCGAGACGTACGCGTTACCGCAGAAGCGCTTCCAGTACGAGGTGTCGGACTCGCTGGCCGCCTTGAGACGGAACGTGGTGGTGTCCCAGCCGCTGTCGGCCGCCTTCTGGATCGTGCTCTTGGCGTCGAACCGCACGTTCTGGTTGGTCGACGTGCAGGAACCCGCCGGGTTGGTCGGGGACTTGGAGGCGACGGTGGCCTTCGAGGACGGCTGGTTGGACCAGTTCGTCGACGAGCTGATCGCGCTCGCGCCACCGCTGTTGACCCGGGCCAGCTGTACCTCGCGCGCGGAGTCGCTGTAGGTGAACACCATCGTCACCGCGAACTCGGCATCGACGATGTCCTTGCCCTCGAAGGTCCCCGTGGGGATCGCGAAGAACTGCCGCTTGACGTCGTCGCTGCTGGCGCAGCGGAAGGACACGTCGGACGGGCAGCGGCCCACGCCCTCGTCGTCGTCGAATTTCCAGTACGAGTTGGAGGACCAGTGCGAGGACACCATCGTCCAGCTGCTGCGGTTGGCGGTTTTGACGACGGGGTCGATGTAGACCGGGAACACCGTGTCTTCGTCGGCGAGCAGCCGGGCGTCCGGGGTGAGCGTCATGGTGTCCGGCGCCAGGCCGACGGCCACATCCGCGACCTGGGCTCCGTCGGGAGGTGTGACCGCCTCGGTGTCCGCGGTCGCCTGGGCCGACGGGGAGGGCGACGGCTTCGCGCCGTCCGCTGTCCCACTCCCGTGACTGGAGTCCCACATCAGAGGCTGTGGCGCCTCGAAGACCGTGCCTCCGGAGCCGCTGTCGATGGCGGTCAGCCCGCCGTCCGCGGTCTTCTTCAGCTCGACGGACGAGGAGGACTCCATGGGCAGTTCGAGCCGGGCCAGCTCGGGATTGGCCGCTGCCTTCGCGTCCTTGACCACCAGGATGTGCGAGAAGCCCTCGGCACTGGCGGTGACCTTGAGGTCGACGCCGTCCATGACGTTCTTGTACGTGGCGGTCGAACCGTCGATCTTCGGCTCGGGCAGTTTGCTCGGCCAGTCGAGGGCCAGCGAGCGTCCGTCCTTGTCTATCTCCGCGAACGTCGAATCGCCGCCGCCGGAGAAGGACATGGCGGTGAGCGCGGCCCGCGGCGCGTACGACCCGTTCCGCTGCCTGACCAACGTCGTGTCGATCGCCGTCCACTTGCCGTTCTTGCGGGTGCGGACGGGCTGTACGTACTGGGTGACGGTGAAGGTGCCGTCCGGGTTGGCGACGGTGGTGCTCCGCTCGTCGCGCAGACTCATCACCTCTACGGAGTCACCCGACTTGGCGGCCGCGGCCTGCGCGGCGTCCTGGGTGAGCGCCGGACTGTCGGAGCTCTTCGCGGCCTTCGCCGCATCGGTCTGCGTCGCTCCACCGAGGGTGGACGCGCCGCTCATACCGGTCGTCAGCAGGGCCGCGAGAGCCGTGCCGACAGCGACGGCGCGACGCCTGCCGCGCGGTCTTTCGTGCATACGGAGTTTCATCGTGCTGTGTTTCCCTCTCCCCGGACTCCCCGAAGTCCCTGAACCGCCGGTCATCCCACCGCTCCGAACGCCACGCCCTCGTCGGGCAGCCCTGCCGAGCCGGGCTTGTAGGTGGTGGTCCCGGTGCTCGTCGTACCGTCGATGTCCGTCCATGGAAGGACGTAGAGCACTCCCTTGGGACTGTCCGAGGCCTTGCTGTACGGCACACCGAGGTAGAGGTTGCTGGTACCCGAAGCCAGGGCGAGGCCGTTGTAGTCGCGCAGGGTGGCGGTGCCCGGCAGACCCGAACCGCGGATGAGGAACTTGTCGGCGGTGCCGACGGCCGCGTCCAGCGGCCGGAAGATCTGGACGGCGCCCGAGTCCTTCACCGAGGCCGTGTCCTTACCCGGCACGCCGACAGCGAGGCGGACGGTCGCAGGGCTGGTGACGACGCTCGTGTCGGTGTTGACAATCGCCACCCGCTGGCCGAGGAAGTCCCCGGCGACCGGGTCGCCCTCGACGTTGGCGACGGCGGCGTCGATCCACGTGATCTCCGTGTATGCGCCGGAGGGCTGGATCTTCACGACCAGCGCGCTGCCCGCGTCGGCGGCCGTGCCGATGTCCTCGTTCGGAGCGCCGATCGCCAGCAGGGCATCGGAGTTGTACGTCTGGTCGCTCGGCCGGTAGTTCGTCATGGAGAGCGCGGTGCCGAAGCCGTCACCGGCCTCGGCGACACCACTGATCCCCGCGGCATCCTGGTCGAGCCCGACGAGCGGCGTGGGCAGCCCACCGGTCAAGCTGTGACTGAAGACAGTGACACCGCCGGCGAAGGTCTCACTGCCGATGGCCTCGCCCGGTGCGCCGACGGCGAAATAGCGATTGGTTCCGGCCAGCGAGTAGCCGAAGCGGTCATTTGCCTCGACAAGACCAGGGACGCCCGGGTCATTCTCGTTCACCGGGACCCTGGTGGTGCCCTGCACGTACTCGATGCAGCCCGCGTCCCCGTAGGTGGTCCCGCTCTCGGTGACGTTCTCGCCAGGCACACCGACGACCAGGTAGGGCGCTCCGGTGGAGGTTTCACCCGCCCTCACGGCGTAGCCGAACCAGTCGTACGCCTCGGTGGACGTGGTCTGGTCGAGCTGTGTCTGGGTGTACCCCTCGATGACGGAGCCGGCACCGATCCCGGTGGGCGTGCCATGGATGACGTAGACCGCTCCGGCGTCGACGAGTTGGCTCCCGTCCTTGGCGACATCCTCGTACGGGGTACCGACGACCAGATCCGTGCACCCGTCGCCGTCGGCGTCGTAGGACGTTCTGGAGAAGCCGAAGTGATCGCCCGCCTCGGGCGTGGCAGCCATACCGCTGGTCGCCTGGGAGATCTCGGAGACCCCCTTGCCGCCTCCCAGGACGACGCGGACCAGTCCGGCACCCTTGGCCCCGCCCACCGTCGCGTTCGGATCTGCGATCACCGTGTCGGAGATCCCGTCACCGTTGAAGTCGGATGACGTTCCCGCCGTACATGAGGCGACAGCCGCCGCCTGAGTCGACCCCAGGGAGACGAGCCCCACCGTAAAGAAAGCGCTTGCTAGTACAGCCGACAATCCCGCCAGCCGTGTACGCGTACGCACACCCCACCCCTCGCTGCTGCTTTGAGCGGACACACCCCGTCCACTCTGTGAATGTTGCTAACGGAGACTAAATATGGGGTGAGTAAAGAGTGTCAAGCCCAAGTCAAAGGCCTTTCACGTCCCTGAATTCCGCACGACGGGAAACGTCTCGGCGCTTTCCGGTTCCAATGAGAAATAAAAGCCCACCCGAGAGGAAGAGGTGGCAAAACGGCATTTCAGGCGTGATGGACCTCACTGCACAATCCACCCTCTTGACCCGACCCTCACTTTATGAAGATAAGAAAACCACAACATCTTCACAAGGTGATCCACGTGCATTCCGCGCGCCGACCACAAACCCAGGCTGTGTGGCCACGTTCACCGGTCCGCACCCGGTACGGGCCCCCGGGACGTTCCCGCCGAACGCGCCGTCTCCGACCTGGCGCATGACCTCAACTCCCAGCATGTCGAGGCGAGTTGACTGATAGTCTGGTGAGACGACCCATAAACCTGGTGTTGTCGCGGCGGTGGGCAGGGCCTCGGCGGCCACCCGGTGCCGGCCGGGTCGAACGGGGTCGGCGGCTTCGCGGAAAGAACGGCCGGCCTCTGACTGGTCTTGGTCGATCACATCGGTGACGCTGTACTGTGTCCGTGGGCACAGGAACACAGGAACAGGGGCCCGTGGCCTCCATCAGGCAAGACGCCAAGGGCGCCTGACTGTGAGTCGGCTGTCCGACAGGACGGTGCCGGTTGCCTGGGTCGCCCTGTCTGCCCAGGAGCATGTGGACAGAATCTTTCACGGTGCTCCACGGCTTACTGTCGGGAACGAGCCGGCCGCGGCGGCGGATGGGCTCAAGCCCCCGTGTCCCCGCCGCAGAGCGTGAGGCGGATGCGAGCGGGGAATGGCCGGAGACCGATGGGCCGACGACGGAAAAATGCCATGTTTTCGTCGAGGAACGTCGACGGCCGAGGCTCGGCGTAAAGGGTCGTCGCAGAGTACGGCAAACAGGACGACGATACTGCGTCGGACCAGCAGGACGAGAGCCGCGACCTGACGTTTCCCAAGCTGCGCTTCCCGTCTTGACGGGCGTGTGATTCCGATTGAAAAAAAATGAGGCAAAATCCGCGGAGCACGAGGCGTGTTCGAGTTGCCGATCACCACGTTGGGGCGGGATGTTCGCCGCGTATGAATAATTCTAATCTGCAAATCGCTGGTCCGGTATAAGCCGTGGGCCCGGTCAGGGCGACGAGCCCGCGTCACCCCGCTTCCGTAAATGTGCTGGAGGGCCGAAGGGCTCGAGCAGTGTGGCACCTCCGGGTGGTCGAGCCCGGGAGCCGGAACAGGCTCCGGCGCCGGAGGAGAGAACCGTCCTGCACGGGTCGGAACCGCGAGATCTCCCCCACCGGGTACGGCGGGGTTCGGCGCAGGGCGAACGGTCCGCCCTGGCACGTATGCTCGCCGGGCGTAACCGTCCCCCCGGAAGCGAGAACGAAGTGAACTACAGGGTCCAGCCCAGCGCCCAGGTCGACGAGACCGCCGAGATCGGCGCGGGAAGCAGCGTCTGGGACCTCGCGCAGATCCGCGACGGCGCCCGCCTCGGCGAGGGCTGTGTGATCGGTCGTGGCGCGTACGTTGGCTCGGGCGTCCGCATGGGCGACAACTGCAAGCTGCAGAACTACGCGCTCGTCTACGAGCCCGCCGAGCTCGGTGACGGTGTCTTCATCGGCCCGGCCGTGGTCCTCACCAACGACCACAACCCGCGCTCCGTCGACCCCGACGGCAAGCAGAAGAGGGGTGGCGACTGGGAGGCCGTCGGCGTGAAGATCGCCGACGGCGCCTCGATCGGTGCCCGCGCGGTCTGCGTCGCGCCCATCAGTATCGGCCGCTGGGCCATGGTGGCCGCCGGTGCCGTCGTCACCAAGGACGTGCCGGACTTCGCCCTGGTCGTCGGCGTTCCCGCGCGACGGGTCGGCTGGGTCGGCAGGGCGGGCGTCAAGCTGATCGAGCACGCGGGCGAGGCCGACGTGTGGGAGTGCCCGCAGACCGGCAGCCTTTACGAGGAGAAGGACGGCACCCTCGTCGAACGCGGCGCCTGAGGCCGGGCGAAACCGGCTGAACGTCGCCCAGCTCGTCGGGGAAGCGGTTCTTGCCTCGCTCTCCAGGCTCACGGTCGGCCGTCCATGTGGCCGCCGAGCGGTCGCCGCGTACGACGGTCGAGATCTCCGGCTCAGTTGCCGCCTGAGCCGGCAGGTCAGTCTTCGGTCTGCGCTCCGGGACGCGATGGGCCGGCGTTCTCTGTCACCGGAACAGAGGACCAGTGACGGTCGACGACGAGAGGCAGGCCCAGAACGACCGGCGTCCACATCAGGACACCGAGGCGGTCGGCCTCCTGGACGAGCGGATGGGCCGCGACCGCACACGCTCCGGTGAGCGCGGTGGCGAGAGCGAGCAGGCCCAGTCCGTTGCCGTACCGGGCCAGCGCCCAGGCCGCGAGGACCGTGAGGACCAGAAAGTACGGCAGTCCGGCCTGCTGGGCGATCCAGTCCCGCGCGAACCGGCCGGCGAGACCCAGCAGCGCGCTCCAGGGATCGGCGATCTCCGGAGTCTCGAAGTGATGGGTGAAGGTGTCCTGAAGGGTGGCCTGTGAGGAGGCCAGCCCGAGAATCCGTATCGCGGCGACCACCCCACCGGCTGTCGCCGCGGAGGACACCGCGAGGACGGCCGTACCCCGGTGGCGCAAGGAGCCGTTGCGGCACAGAGCCCACGTCGCGGCCGCGCCGAGGACCACCGCCAGCACCAGGGCCGACGAGTAGCGGGTGACCCCGCCGGCCACGTACCCGAGGGCCACCAGGGCCGTTCCTTTCGCCATGGACCGGTGCCTGAGCAACAGCAGACCACCCCAGAGCACGCACAGAACGCACACCGTGAACAGCCCCTCGCCCAGAGCCTGGGCGCTCCACCAGCCGAGCGGTGAAGCAAGGAACGCCACTTGGCCGACCGTGGCGGCCCGCAGGTTCAGCCCCGCACGGCCGAGCAGCCCGAACAAGAGCAGCGATCCCCCGGCGGCCAGGAGCACTCCCAGCAGTCGCATCCCGTTGAGCACCCCGAAGGCGCCGACGAACGGCGCCGCGAGCAAGGGGTAACCCGGCCTGCCGGAGAAGATGGCCTGGTAGCGCGCGTCACCGGTGGTGATGTCGGGGGCGTCGATCCACCGGGCGAGGCAGGCACGTTCGGCAGTGGCACTGAGGGCGTGCCCGCTCTCGTGGACCGTCGGCCGAAGCTGCTCGTCATGCGCCGCGCGGTCGGCGCGGCTGGCGCAGAAGGCGGCGAGCGCCGTGCGATGCGCCTCCTCGCGCGAGGCGCCGAGATACTGCTCCGCCGCCCGCGCGTACCGGTAGGAATCCGGGAAAAGCGTCCACCGCGGCCCCGCGACGAGCTGGAACACCGCGTACAGCACACAGACCGACAGCGGCAGAACGGACCGGCTGCGGCGCACACGGGCAGCGATCCGTGCCGTAGGGGACGCGGTGGCGGCGGTGAGGACAGCGGGCAAGTGAGGATCCTGAGCAGTGGGCGGCCGGCCCAGGCAGCGTGGCGAGGGCCGGATCGTACGACGACTTCCAGGCGGACCGAGGCGCCGGCCCCAGGCGCCTGTTCCGCCGGCTCTTCCCCTCCACGTCACGGCAAGGGCCCGTCCAGTATGCCTGGACGGGCCCTTGCGACGCGGGGTGGGGTGTCAGCCGCCGATGACAACCCGGCGAACGCCCTTCCAGGCCTCCGCGTCGGTAGTACGGCGTCCGTCGACCAGGACCGTGACGTCCGGCAGGTCCGCCGGGGTCAGCGTCCGGTACTCGGCGTGGTCGGCCTGCAGAACCGCAGCGGTGACCTTCTCACCGGCGTGCGGGGGCAGACCGTGCGCCGACAGTTCCTCGGCCGTGTACATCGGGTCCGAGACGAACGGGACGGCGCCACGGGCCCTGAGCGCCTCGACGGTCGGGAAGACGCCGGAGAAGGCCGTCTCCTTCACGCCGCCGCGGTAGGCCGCGCCCAGCACGAGGACGTTCACGCCGGTCAGGTCGCCGTAGGCGGCCGCCAGCAGGTCCACGGCGTACTCCGGCATCGCCGCGTTCGCCTCGCGGGCTGAGCGGACGACGGTCGCGGACGGGTCGTTCCACAGGTACATCCGCGGGTAGATCGGGATGCAGTGGCCGCCGACGGCGATGCCCGGCTGGTGGATGTGGCTGTACGGCTGCGAGTTGCAGGCCTCGATGACCTTCTTGACGTCGATGCCGTTGCTGTCGGCGAAGCGCGCGAACTGGTTCGCCAGCCCGATGTTGACGTCGCGGTAGGTGGTCTCGGCGAGCTTGGCGAGCTCGGAGGCCTCGGCGGTGCCCAGGTCCCAGACGCCGTTCGGCTGCGGCAGGTCGGCGCGCTCGTCGAAGTCGAGCACCTGCTCGTAGAACTCCACGCCCCGGGCGGTCGACGCCTCGTCGATGCCGCCGACCAGCTTGGGGTAGCGGCGCAGGTCGGAGAAGACACGGCCGGTGAGGACCCGCTCCGGCGAGAAGACCAGGTGGAAGTCCTCGCCCGGGGTCAGACCCGAGACCTCGGCCAGCATCGGCGCCCAGCGGGTGCGGGTGGTGCCGACCGGCAGCGTGGTCTCGTAGGAGACGAGCGTGCCCGGCTTGAGGCCCTGGGCGATGGCCTTCGTCGCGGAGTCCATCCAGCCGAAGTCCGGCGTGCCCTCGGCGTCGACGAACAGCGGAACGACCACGACCACGGCCTCGGACTGCGCGACCGCTTCCGCGGTGTCCGTCGTCGCGCTCAGCAGCCCGGCGTCGACGGCCTGCTTGAGCTTGACGTCCAGGTCGTGCTCACCGGGGAAGGGCTCGTTGCCGGCGTTGACCAGCTCGACGACCTTCTCGTTGACGTCCGCGCCGATGACCCGGTGCCCCTTGGACGCGAACTGCACGGCCAGCGGAAGCCCGATCTTGCCGAGGGCTACTACACAGATGTTCATGGACGGTCGCTACTTCCTTTTCGAACGGCTCGTGGGGGAACCGCTCGGCTTCGGACCGGCGGATCGGGATGTCAGTCGCCGGGCGAGGGCCGACTTCGCCCGGGAGGCCAATGACCGCTTCGGCGGGTGCAGGGGACCCGTGGTGATCACCACGCGGCCCTTGGGATTCACTGTCGCCCGTGCGTGGTACGGGTCCTCGTAGGCGCCCCAGCGGCGCGCCGGCGGCATGGGCTTGCCCTTGCCGCGCACGGGGATCTCGTACGTCGAACCGGCGACGTCGAGGTAGACCCGGGCGCCCAGTTTGGCCGAACGCCGCTCGAGCGGGATACGCGCGTGCAGCACCGTGGCGGCGCCGTCATCTGCGAGTTCGGTCGTGAACTCGCCGACCGAAGCGGGGAGTTCGTGGCCCTCCGGGAGCTTTCTGGCCTTGGGCTTGTCCGCCGACGCGGGCATGGCACCCTGCACGAGGCGCAGGACGGCTCCGTCGACGTCGCCGAGGACCGGCAGCCGCAGGGTGGCCGTGTACGTGATTCCGTCGCCCTCCTGCTCCCAGGTGGAGGCGAGCAGTTCGGTGCCCTGCGCGAGACGGCCGGGGACGGCCTCACCGACGAGCTCGTAGCAACGGTCGGACAGGCCGATGCGGGGATCCCGGAAGCCCGGGTAGCGGGCGTAGGCAGCCTCGCCCTCGACGACGAACGGCGGTGCCCCGTTCGCCTTCTCCGAGGTGATCGCCTCGCACAGCTCGTCGACCGCGCCCGCCTGGGCCAGGCAGATGCGTACCCGGCGCTTGACCTCCATGGCGTCGCGGATGCCGTCGGTCAAGTAGGCGTCGGCGAGCCGCGCGATGCCCGCGCAGATCTCACGCTGGAGCCCGCGGTCGAGCGCGGGGAAGTCGTCCTGTACGAGCTTGGCCACTTCCCAGGTGAAGTGCCGGCGCAGTACGGCGTCGCGCTCCGGGCCCGCCTCGACGAGACCGGCCGTGAAGTCCATGATCTCCACCGCGCACTGCAGCCGCGCCAGGTGGTCGGCGCGGTAGGTGATGTTGCTGGCGTCGCCCCGCTTCACCGCGTAGTAGCAGGTGTAGTCGGCCACCACGGAGATCTTCCGCGCACGCACGCAGGCCTCGATGGTGAACGGCTGGTCACTGCCCACGGGCAGGTGCTCGGGGAAGCGCAGCTTGTGCTGCTCGACCATGTCGCGCCGGAACAGCTTGGTGTTGGCGAGCGTCCACGGCAGGGCGGAGTCGGTGAGGCCGACGTCCGGGTTGTTCTCCTTGTAGAGAGCCTGGTGGACGTACCGGCCGTTCGTGCCGACCATCTTGCCGACGACGACGTCGGAGCCGTGCTCGTCGGCGCAGGCCACCATGCGCTCCAGCGCTTCCTCGCCGAGGTGGTCGTCGGAGCCGATGAAGTAGACGTAACGGCCCGTGGCGATGTCCAGCGCGCGGTTGCTGGGGGCGGCCGGGCCACCGGAGTTGGCCTGGTGAAGCACCTTGACGGTGCCCGGGTACCGCTCCGCGAAGCGGTCGAGTTCGGCACCGCTGTCGTCGGTGGAGCCGTCGTCGACCGCGACGATCTCCAGCCGTTCAAGGCCGATGCTCTGCCCGATCAGGGAGTTCAGACAGTCCGTCAGGTAGGGCATGGTGTTGTAGACCGCGACAACGACGCTGACGTCGGGTGTACCGCTCATGTCCGCGCCTCCACCGGTGTCCGCTCGGCCGCCTGCCGGGCCCCGCTGCCGGGCAGCAGCCCGCTGTAGACCTCGTCCAGCACGTCGGCCTGGGCCTCCCAGGTCCACTGGTCGAGGACCCCGGGCTTGTCGTAGACGCTCCGGTAGCGCTCGGCGTCGCCCAGAACGGACTTCACCGCGCGAACGTAGTCCTCCACGTCCTCGGCCCGGAACACCTCGCCCTGCCCGGTCTCCTCGACCATGGAACCCATCGTCTTCACGTCACTGACCACCAGCGGCAGCCGGGCGTGGGAGTACTCGAAGAACTTGGTGATGAGCGCGATCTCGTGGTTCGGCCAATGGTGGATCGGGATGACCCCGAGGTCCGCGGCCGCGAGGAAACGCACCACCTGGTAGTGCGGCACGTACGGCACGATGTGCAGCCGGTCGCCGACCCCCAGCTCCTCCGCCCGTGCCCGAAGGGTCCGCATGTACTCGGACTCGGTGTTGAGCACGACGAACGCGGTGTGCACGTCCGACAACTGCGGCAGCGACTCGACCATGGTGTCGAGGCCGCGCTGCGGAGCGGCGGAACCGCTGTAGACGGTGAGGGGCACGTCGGGTCCGATGCCGCACAGCTCCCGCAGGTCCGGAACGGGCTCGGCCGCCTGCTCCGGCGAGACCTCGGCGTCGGGCGCGTTGAGGACGACGGTGGGGCGGGCCTTGAGACCGTGCCGCTCCTGGAGCATCCCGGCGAGGGTGTCCGAGACCGTCGTCACGGCGTCAGCGTGCCGCGAGTACTCCAGTTCGTGTGCGCACTGGGCGACGTGCCAGCGCGGGTGCGGGCTCCACGGCTTGATCCCGGGCAGGAACTCGTGGGCATCCCAGACGAGCTTGACCTTGTGGCCCTTGGCGCGGGCGCGCAACGTGGCACGGGCTCCGACACCCAGCATGCGGAAGTCGTTGGCGTGGACGAGGTCGGGCTTGAGCTCGTCGATGACCTTGCCGTACGCGAGCTCGTAGTCCCAGAGATGGGGGTCGAGCCTGCGCCAGGCGCGGGTGCCCATGGTCTTCTTCCAGAAGGCGGTGGTGAACCTGTCCAGAGCGGAGTCCATGTCCTTGCGCCGCTTCTCCAGCGCCATGGTGCTGCGGTGGCGCAGTTTCACCCAGGAGTACAGCAGGCGAGCCAGGAATCGGGGCGCCAGGAGCCTCAGCCGGCCGAGGGCCGAACCCTCCTGCTTGGCGAGGATCAGCCGGATGTTGAGGTCGGCACGCCTGGCCTTGATCTTCTGACGCCGGTACGCGGCCAGCGGACCGGGCCGGTAGGCGAGCGGGGCACGCAGCACGGCAGGCCGGTACTCGTGGCGTCGGCGGGACATCGGACCGGGCACCGGCAGAAGCCGGACCTCGGCGTCACCGATCTGCCAGGTCTGCTCCTTCTTCCCCTTGGCCTTTCCCAGCAGTACGACGTCCCAGCCCGCTTCGGCGGCCGACCTGGCCTCCTTCTGCACGCGCGAATCGCCGTTGACCCCGTTGTCGACGAGCATCACGATCCGCCTGCGCACGGGCCGGTCCGTCGACGTGTTGTTCTCAGCTGCCATGGATGGCCAGGTCCTCCGAAAGAAGCGAAACACTGCGGTTGTTCAGCGCCGACTCCAGCACAGCCGCCGCCACCTCAACCGTCCGCGTGCCCTGACGCAGGGTGCAGATGTCGGCCGGCTTGCCGAGCACGGCGTCGCGGAACAGCTCGTGTTCGACGAGGAGCGGCTCGCGCTTCGGGATGGCGTAGCGGATCATGTCGCCCTCGGAGACACCGCGGAAGGCCTGGAGGGCCTCCCATTCCGTGGCCATCGCGGAGTTGGAGTGGAACGTCAGGTCGGCGGTGAGGGTGTCGGCGATGAAGCAGCCGCGCTCGCCGGTGACCGAGGTGAAGCGCTCCTTGAGCGGGCTCAGCCAGTTGACGAGGTGGTTCACCATCGTGCCGTCGTCGAGGCGGCCGACCGCGGAGACCATGTCCTCGTGCTCGCGGCCGCTCTTGGAGACGGTGTGCGCGGCGATGGAGACGTACTCGCGCCCGGTCACCCAGCCGGTGAGGTCGATGTCGTGGGTGGCGAGGTCCTTGACCACGCCGACGTCCGCGATGCGGTGCGGGAAGGGACCCTGGCGGCGGGTGACGACCTGGTAGACGTCGCCGAGCTCGCCGGCCTCCAGCCGGGCGCGCATCGAGCGCAGCGCCGGGTTGCACCGCTCGATGTGGCCGACGCCGGCCACCAGGCCGCGCGACTCGAACGCCTCGACGAGACGGTGTGCGCCCGCCACGGTGTCGGCGACCGGCTTCTCGATCAGTGCGCAGACACCGGCCTCGGCGAGCTGCATGCCGACCGGCTCGTGCAGCGCCGTGGGGCAGGCCACGACGGCGTAGTCGATGCCGAGCCCGATGAGCTGCTCGACGGTGTCGAGGACCGGCGAGCCCTGGGCGGCACCGAACTTGTCGCCCATCGGGTCGACGACGGCGACGAACTCGACGCCCTCCAGCCCGGACAGGACGCGGGCGTGGTGACGCCCCATGGAACCGAGGCCGACGAGTCCGGCGCGCAGCTTCTTCCCACTGCTCACAGCTCGGCCCCCAGCGCGTTCACGGCGGACACGATGCGCTCCAGGTCCCCGGCGGACAGACCCGGGTGGACCGGCAGCGAGACGACCTCGACGGCGGCGCGCTCCGTCTCGGGAAGGTCCCAGGTGCGGCCGGCCTTCTGGTCCGGCTCCCAGTACGGCTTCAGCCGGTGGATCGGCGTCGGGTAGTACACGGCGTTGCCGATGCCGGCCTGGGTCAGGGCCGCCATGGCGGCGTCGCGGTCGCCCCGGACACGCACGGTGTACTGGTGGAAGACGTGGCGCGCGCCCTCGGCGACGCTCGGCGTGACCACGGACGGCGCGCTGATGTGCTCCGTCAGGTACGCGGCGTTGGCGATGCGCTGCTCGGTCCAGCCGTGGAGCTTGGCGAGTTGCACCCGGCCGATGGCGGCGGAGACGTCCGTCATACGGACGTTGGCGCCGACGATCTCGTTGGCGTAGCGCTGCTCCATACCCTGGTTGCGCAGCAGGCGCAGGGTGCGGGCGATCTCCGCGTCGGCGGTGGTGACCATGCCGCCCTCGAGGCTGTGCATGTTCTTGGTCGGGTAGAAGCTGAACGTTCCCGCGCTGCCGAAGGCGCCGACCGGCGTTCCGTGCAGGGCGGCCGCGTGCGCCTGGCAGGCGTCCTCGACCACGGCTAGTCCGTGGCGCTCGGCGATCGCCATGATCCGGTCCATGGCCGCGGGGTGGCCGTAGAGATGGACCGGCATGATCGCGGCGGTGCGCGGAGTGATGGCCGCCTCGACCGCCGCCGGGTCCAGACAGAAGCTGTCCGCCTCGATGTCGGCGAAGACCACGTCGGCGCCGACGAGCCGCACCGCGTTGGCGGAGGCCGCGAAGGAGAACGACGGGACGATGACCTCGTCGCCCGAGCCGATGCCCAGAGCGAGCAGCGTCAGGTGGAGCGCGGAGGTACCGGAGTTGACCGCGACGCAGTGCCGCCCGTCCACCACGTCCGAGAACTCCGTCTCGAAGGCGGCGACCTCGGGGCCTTGTACGACCCGGCCGCTGCGCAGTACGCGTACCGCGGCCTCGATCTCCTCCTCGCCGATCACGGGTCTTGCGGCGGATATCAGCTCATGGGCGTCGGTCATCGACGTCCCCTCCTCATCAGCGACCTCTAGGGCGCACCACTTTGTGCATGGGTCGGGAAGGGACGGTGTCGAGCGTGGCACGTCCGCATCCCTGGAAGTGCGCCGGCTTTGCGACGGCGATTGTTTCCCGCAAGACCCTGCCCCCTGGGGTGCCTCGCGTGGTCTACGACCCGCATGTCACCAGCAGCCGAGTCCGCGGCCAGATTACCAGCAGAAGAGCAAAGCTTTTCCTCGGGGTTACGAAAAGGAAACTTCAGGTTGACGTGCTGTCCGTCACAGGAATGCCCCGTAGTGAACGCGTCGCCGCCCATCTGCGACGGAACAGCGGGGGAGCCCGAGGAACGCCGAAGCGCGGGACACCAGTCGACCGGCGTCCCGCGCTTCGGCAGGCGATCCGGAGGTCAGTCCTCCGTCGTCGCCGAGACGGACGGCGCCGTCTGCTCGGCGGCCACCGTGGACTTCTTCGCGGCGGTCTTCTTCGCCGTCGCCTTCGTGGCCGTGGCCTTCTTCGCCACGGTCTTCTTGGCGACCGTCTTCTTGGCCGCCACGGTCTTGGTGGCGGCCTTCTTCGCCGTCACCTTCTTGGCCGTCTTGCGGGCGGCCGTCTTCTTGGCGGCCGGGGCCTCCGCGTCGACGTCGGCCTCGACGGCCTCCGGCTCGACGGGCTCGGGCTCGGGCTCGGCGACCGGCTCCGACGCGGCCGACGGGACGACCGTGACGGCCGCCTCCTCGGACGCGGTGGGCGCGGTGGCCTTGCGCACGGCACGGCGGCGCGGACGGGCCGGCGCGGCGCTCGCGGCGGGGGCCTCGGCCACCGGCTCGGGCGTCGGCTCGGCCTCGGGCGCGGCCTCGGCGACGGGCGCCTGAGCCGGCTCCGTGACCGTCACCACGGCCTCCTCGGCCGTCCTGGGCGAACCGGCCGGAGCCGACACCTTCCGGGTCGCACGACGGCGCGTACGGCCCTGGGGAGCGGCCTCGGGCTCCGTCACGGCGGCCACGGGAGCCTGGACCGTCTCGGCCGGAGCCTCGGCCACCGGCTCGACGGCCGGCTGCTCGGCGGCCGGCGCCTCGATGACCGGGTCCTCGGCCGCGAACGGCTCGGCCTCGGCTGCCTCACGGGACCAGGCGGCGGCCCGCTCGGCCCGCTCCTCGCGCCTGCTCCGGGGAGCGCGCTCCTCGGCCTTCGGCGCACCCGCCGGGGCGGACGCGCGCCGGGGGGCCCGGCGCCGCGAACGGCCCCGGGTCGCCGCGGCCTCGGCCTCGGCGGCACTGCCGTAGAACTCGTCGTCCGGCTGGAACTCGGTCTCGACGAGCGCGACGGGCTCCGCCACCTCGGCGGCCAGTTCGGCCTCGGTCTCGACCGTCTCCGGCTCATCGGCCGACTCGTGCGTGAACTCGTGCTCGTGCTCGTGGTCGTGGACCTGGTCGGCACCGCCACGGCCGCGCTTCTTGCGCTTGCCGCCGCCACCGATGGACGTCGGCTGCTCCATGTGCACGATGACACCGCGGCCGTTGCAGTGGACGCAGGTCTCGGAGAAGGACTCCAGCAGGCCCTGGCCGACCCGCTTGCGGGTCATCTGCACGAGACCCAGCGAGGTCACCTCGGCCACCTGGTGCTTCGTACGGTCGCGGCCCAGGCATTCGAGCAGGCGCCGCAGCACCAGGTCGCGGTTGGACTCCAGGACCATGTCGATGAAGTCGATGACGACGATGCCGCCCAGGTCGCGCAGCCGCAGCTGGCGCACGATCTCCTCGGCCGCCTCCAGGTTGTTCCTGGTGACGGTCTCCTCGAGGTTGCCGCCCTGACCGGTGAACTTTCCGGTGTTGACGTCGACCACGATCATGGCCTCGGTCTTGTCGATCACCAGCGAACCGCCGCTGGGCAGCCAGACCTTGCGGTCCAGCGCCTTCATCAGCTGCTCGTCGATCCGGTACGTGGCGAAGACGTCGACCTCGGAGGTCCACCTCGACAGCCGGTCGGTCAGGTCGGGCGCCACGTGGGAGACGTAGCCGTGGATGGTCTCCCACGCCTCGTCACCGCTGACGATGACCTTGGTGAAGTCCTCGTTGAAGATGTCGCGGACGACGCGGACGGTCATGTCCGGCTCGCCGTAGAGCAGCGTCGGGGCGTTGCCGCTCTTCGCCTTCTTCTGGATGTCCTCCCACTGCGCCTGCAGACGCTCGACGTCGCGGCTCAGCTCGTCCTCGCTCGCGCCCTCGGCGGCGGTGCGCACGATGACGCCCGCGTCCTCGGGGACGATCTTCTTGAGGATGGTCTTCAGACGCGCGCGCTCGGTGTCGGGCAGCTTGCGGCTGATGCCGGTCATCGAGCCCTCGGGCACGTACACGAGGTAGCGGCCCGGCAGCGAGACCTGGCTGGTCAGACGCGCGCCCTTGTGGCCGATCGGGTCCTTGGTGACCTGCACGAGGACCGACTGGCCGGACTTGAGGGCGGCTTCGATGCGGCGCGGCCCGTTGGACATGCCGAGCGCCTCGAAGTTGACCTCACCGGCGTAGAGCACCGCGTTGCGGCCCTTGCCGATGTCGATGAAGGCCGCCTCCATGGACGGCAGCACGTTCTGGACCTTGCCCAGGTAGACGTTGCCGACGTACGAGGTCGCCTGCTCCTTGTTGACGTAGTGCTCGACGAGCACGTTGTCCTCGAGGACGCCGATCTGGGTGCGCTCGCCGCTCTGGCGGACGACCATCACGCGCTCGACGGCCTCACGGCGGGCCAGGAACTCGGCCTCCGTGATGATCGGAACACGGCGACGGCCCTGCTCGCGGCCCTCACGGCGGCGCTGCTTCTTCGCCTCGAGACGGGTCGAGCCCTTGATGGACTGCACCTCGTCCGAGGGGTGCTCCTCGCGCCTGCCGCGCGGCTCGCGGACCTTGACGACGGTGCGCTCGGGGTCGTTCTCGCCGGCCTCGGCCTCGCCACCGGAGTCACCGGCGCGACGACGACGGCGGCGACGGCGGCGGGAGCTGCTGGAGCCGCCCTGCTCCTCGCGCTCGTCGGCCTCCTCGGCGTCCTCCTCGGCCTGCTCGGCGGTGTCCTCGGCGTCCTGCTCGGCCTGCTCGGCGACGTAGTCGTCCTCGCCGGCCTCACCGTCCGACTCGGCGGACTCGCCACGGCGGCGGCGACGGCCACCGCGACGGCGGCGGCGACGGGAGCCCGCGGACTCCTCCTCGCCCTCGTCACCCTCGACGGCGTCCTCCGCCTCGTCGGCGTCCTCCGCGTCCTCGGTGGACTCCGTGTCCTCGACGGGCTCCTGCGGCTCCTCGGCCACGGTCACCGGCTCGTCCTCGACGGCCCGGCGACGGCGGCGCCGGCGTCCGACGGCCGGCTCCTGGACGGCCTCGACCGGCTCGGGGGTCTCGACGGACTCGGTGGCTTCCTCGGCGGCCTCGGCGGCTGCCGCGGCGGCGGCGCGCTCGGGCGTCTGGAACATCGGCTCGGTGAACACCGGGGCCTGGAACACGGCGACGGCGGGGCGGCCGGGGCGACGCGAGGACTCCTCGGTCTCCTTCGGCGGGGGCGCCGAGAAACCGACGGCGGCCTTGCGGGTGGCGCGGCGGCGGGAGCGGCGCGGGCCGCCCTCGCCGGCGTCGTCGGGCCGCGCGGCCTCGGCCTCGACGGCCTCCGGCTGCGCGCCCTCCTCGGACTTGTTCTCGCTGGTCACGGGCGCCTCCACACGCTCGTCGGCGGTGTCGCCCTCGGGCGCACCGGCGGGGGCGGAGACACGCCGGGTGGCGCGACGACGGGTCGTACGGCGCGGGGCGGCCTCTTCGGCGGCGGGCGCCTCGGCCTCCTCTGCGGCGGGGACGGCCACCGGCTCGGTGGCTGCCGTCACGACCTCGGCGGCCTCGGCCGTGGCGGGCGCGCCGGTGGGCGCGGAGACACGGCGGGTGGCGCGACGGCGGGTACGGCCGGCGGGCGCGGTCTCCTCGACCGCGGCCGGGGCCTCCTCGACGGGCCGGTCCTCGGGCTCGGCGACCGCGGCGGCGGGCACCACGGTCTCGGCGGTCTTGGCGGTCTCGGCCGCCGCGGGCGCACCGGCGGGGGCGGAGACACGGCGGGTGGCACGGCGACGCGTACGGCGCGGTGCGGCGTCGTCGGGCTCGGTGGTGACGGCGGCCTCGGCCTCGGCCGGAGCCTCCTCCGTCTCTTCGGCCGCGGTGACCGCGGCCGTCTCGACAGCCTCGTCGGCCTCGTCGGTCTCCTCGACCTCGTCGTTCACAGAGGTCGCGGTCCGCGCGGAGGCTTCTTCCGCCATGAGGTCGGCGGACGCCACGGCCGGTATGGCCGGCGCGGTGGTCTCGGCCACGGCCTCGGAGGCGGCGGCCGGCGGACCGGCGGGGCGCGACGCCGCACGGCGGCGGCGCCGCGGAGGCAGGGTGTCGCTGGGAGTGTTGTTGTTGTCGGAACCCTCAGTGGGTTCGGTCGGCTCGAGCATGCGGGTGGATCTCCCGTCAGGCTCCCGGGCGCCGCGCCTGGTCCGGCAATGCCGGTGACGTCCGCGGCTCGCGCGATGCGCGGTGCCGCCGTCCGGGGCGCGGGCGCCGCACGGGAGCTCTCTGTGTCCTGTCTCACCGGTTCCGTACGCCATGTGTGCGTACGGCCTGGCGAAAGTCTTCTGGTCGGTGCGCTGCCCGACCCAGGTGGCTCCCGGATACGAGGGCGGCGCTACGACATCTGTCCTTCGCGGGACCTTCCTTACGCCGACGCCTTCGCGGCGGCAGTTTCGGCGGCCCCCGCACGATCGGCTGGGGCGGCTGCGACTGCCTCGCGGTCGGGCGCGAGCGGGTCGGTCACCGTGCCGGTCTCTTCATCGAACAGCCCCTGCGCCAGCCTGGTCACCGCTGGGGCGACCGGCGGCGCCAGGTCGGCCACGGCGCGAAGACCGGACAGGACGTCGTCGGGTCGAACGGCAGGCGTCACGTGCCGAACAACCAGCCGCAGTATCGCACAGGGCTGGTCGGTCGGCCTATCAGCCTGTGGACTGTGCGTCTCGGAAGCCGTCTCAAGGCTTGCGACGGCACCGCGGGCATCGAACGTCCGCATGCCGTTCTTGGCCTTGCGGCTGACCTCGACGGTCTCGGCCGCGTTGAAGGCCTCCACCGCGCGCTCCGCGTCCGCCGGGTCCACGCCGTCGAGGCGCAGCTCCCAGATGGAAGCGGTGAGCCGCTCGGCGAGACCCGAGACGTGGGCCTCGACCGCCTCGATGATGTCGAGACCCTGGGGCATCGACTCGTCGAGGAGCTCTCTCAGCTTCTCGGGGTCGCGCTTGTCGGTGAGCGCGATCTCCAGGTACTCCGCCTCGCTGCCGGTGCCGGTGGGTGCGGCATTGGCGTACGACACCTTCGGGTGCGGCGTGAACCCCGCCGAGTACGCCATGGGTACGGCGGCACGGCGCAGGGCACGCTCGAAGGCGCGCTGGAAGTCACGGTGGCTGGTGAACCGGAGGCGGCCGCGCTTGGTGTAGCGCAGTCGGATGCGCTGCACCGCGGGTGCGGGCGGCGGGCCTTCGGGCTGTCGCTTGCCCAGTGTCGCTCAGTCCTTCATGAGTGCGGTCGTACTGCTACCTAGAGTACGTGTCTCACCGGCCGGTGGTTCCCGCCGGGCGACCGGCTCCGGTTCCGGGGGCGCCCCGAAGAGCATCCGCCGGAAGTCGGCGCGGGCCTGCCGGGCGCTGTCCCGGGCGGTGTCCAGCGCCTGCCGGGCCGCCCGCCGGACACCGCGCGCCATCTCGGCCGCGGGCTTCAGCACCAGGTCGCGCACGACGTGCCCGGCCGGCGTCAGCACGGTCCGGTAGGCCCAGCGCGCCGGTTCCACGAAGGTCCACCGGAAGAGACACGCGAGGAACCGTCCGACGGCGAGCGAGATGTGCCCGGCGACCCGCCACGCGTGCCCGAGTGCCTCGCCGATCTCCCGGGCGACGACGGCGAGGGCCCGGCCGGCCGGCACGAGGATCCAGCGCCACACCGCGAGCGCGGGCAGCACCAGCAGCACGCGCGCCGTCCGGTGGAGCGCGGCGCCGATGCCCACGAAGACCATCCGGACGATCCACGCGAGCCCCCCGGCCAGCAGGGCGATCACCCTGCCGACGGGCGTGAGGACCCAGGCGTGGAACCACAGAGCCGGTACGACGAGCAGGTACCGCGCCAGCCAGGCCACGACGGTGTACACCCCGACCCCGACGGCCGCGAGGACCAGCCCGATCCCCTTGAGCAGCCGGCTGACGGATCGTCCGACAGGCGTGAGCAGCCGCACGTACACCCGGTCGAGCACGGTCACGACACCGCGGGCGATCCAGGTGACCACGACCGCGACGCCCGTGAACAGCAGGGCGAGCCCGGCGCCGATCCCCCGGGCCGCCCAGGCGACGGCGTGACCGAGCGGGGTGAGGACCGTGCGGTACAGCCACACCGCGGGCACGACGAGCAGCGCCCGCCCGAGCAGGGCCAGCGCTCCGCCGACCGGCAGGACGGCGTACCGCCACAGCGCCACCCAGGGCCAGACGAACAGCGCCCGCGCCACCCAGCCGAGCGCCCGCCCGAGCGCTCGGCCCAGCGGCCGCAGCAGGGTGTCCCGAAGAAACCTTCCGCCGACGACGAGCGTGTCCCACACCATCCGTACCGGCACGACGAGGACGAGCACCACGATCCGCACCGGAACGCGGATCGCTACGGCAAGACATCCCGCGGGCTGTGTGGCGGGCCGGCCGGCGGACGGCTTTTCCAGATCCATACCCGCGTAGACGCACCGGCCGCCGCGATGGATGCGACCCGTCGGCACCCGATGGGACGGCCGCCCGTCACACCCGCCGGCCCCGCCGCCTCATCTCTTGGCGGCCCTGCCCGCGCGGGACGCCTTCGGCCCGCCGGGCACGGAGGCCGGGGGCGGGACCGTGGCGAGGCGCTGGACCGAGAACTCGCGGTTGATGCCGGTCTGGCGCCGGACGGCCTCGGGCAGGTCGGGCAGGGCCAGCAGCCGGTCGCAGGCCTGGACCGAGCCGGCGTGGTCGCCCACCCAGTACGCGGTGATCGAGTACTCGAAGAGCAGACCCCAGCGGTACACCCAGCCCCTGGTGAAGAGCAGGTCGTCGGGTTCGGGCCGGTCGAGGGCGGCAACGAGCAGGGCGTGCGCGGTGTGGTGACGGCCCTGGACCCGCAGCCGGGAGGCCAGTTCGTAACAGGCTTCGAGCCGTTGCGGACGCGCCTCCCAGGCCCGGGAGAACGCGTCCATCGCCCCCGGCCAGTCCCCGGCCCTGTCGGCCTTGAGGAGACCGGCCTCCAGGAGCGAGCAGTAGACCTCCTCCGGCCAGCCGCCCATCGCCGCGCGCCGCTCGTACAGCGCGATCGCCTCCTCGGCGTGCCCGAGGTCGCGTTCGGTGTTGGCGAGGTAGAAGACCGTGCGGGTGTTGGCGGGGTCGCGCTCCAGCTCGCCCCGCAGCAGGCGGGCGTCGCGTTCGAACTTGTCGGCGCGGCAGCCGCCGTCGGCGTGGTCCTCGATCACCAGCGCGTCCAGGTTCTCCTGGACGTCGGGCTCTTCGGCGCACGGGTACTCGTGGGTGACGCCCTCGTAGCGCCAGGTCCGGTCGCCGCGCATCAGGTGCTTGAAGCGGTGCTGGATGCCCGGGGTGTCGTAGCGCAGCATGTACGAGGTCGCCGTCAGCCGGGGCAGCGGGGCGTCCTGGCGCAGGACGTGGTCGGCGTCGACGGTGAGGAGGAAGTCGGCCTTGCCGCGGGCGTGCTGGATGTTCCGGGTGCGGTTGTGGCCGAAGTCGACCCAGGCGTCCTCGTGGAGCTCGCCCGGGATGCCGGCGAGCGCCGTGCGGATCAGGTCCTGGGTGCCGTCCGTCGAGCCGGTGTCGGAGATCACCCATGTGTCGATCAGGTGGCGGACCGAGCCGAGGCAGCGTTCGATGACCCGCGACTCGTTCTTGACGATCATGCAGAGGCAGATGGTCTGCGGCTTCACGGCGGACAATGTGGCACATGCCGGGCGCCCGGGATCGCGAGGCGCGGGCCTGGGAGGCGAACAGCGCCTGATTGGCCGAAGGTGCCTCCAACTTCGAACCAATGGCGGGTAATTACCCCATCAGGTCGCCTTCAATTGGTCTGATTTGATGATATAGGGCGCGTTTCGACGCAATAGGATGATCTGATCGGCATTGGCGGGTCAAGCTCGCGATCGGCTTCGGGGAATTCCCCACCGATCGATCAAGGAGCACCCCGCATGAATCCTGAGTCCAGGACCGCCCGCTTGCTGGGCCCGCCGGGCCGCGGCCGGTTCAAGAGGGCCGGCGTGGTCGCCTCGCTGGCGCTGGTGACGGCGTCGGGAGTGGTCGGCCCCGCGGCCCCGGCGAGCCGAAGCGTGTCCGATCGCACGACGGAGGCGGCGGGCGGTGGCGACCGATGCAGGCCGCGCCACCAGGAGGTCCAGACCCTCCCGGGCGAAGCCGCCGACGGCAGGTTGTGCAGGGGCCCGCGGGGTCCGAGGGGCGCCACCGGTGCGACCGGGCCCACCGGGCCTCAGGGGCAGACCGGCGTGACCGGAGCCACCGGAGCCACCGGAGCCACCGGCCCGCAGGGTGAAACCGGCGCGACGGGCCCGACGGGCCCCTGCGTCGGCATCGACGCCGACCAGGCCTCGGAGGATTTCGAGATCCGTGTCGCGCTGAGCGGCGGAAGGACGTACGCGGGCATCCGTGACCAGCGGACCGGCGAGAAGCAGGACTTCCTGTGGACCGACCTCAGTGGCCGTCCCGACTATCCCGCGGGCGGCGCGGCCGGCCTGCCCTGCGACGTCTCCGTCAACGCGCACAACCGGAACACCACGGTGAAGCGCATCAAGTTCGACGTCATCACCACCACGGGCCAGATCTGGGAAGCCGCCTGCGTCGCGTTCACCACCACCCGCCCCGCGACGCTGAACTGCGCCGACCGTACGGGCCATCCCAAGCCCTGGATCCTGGTCACCCGCCAGCCGACACCCGACGCCCTCAACGGCGGCGTATGACCATCGGCTCTCCGCCACCGGTTCCCCGTACGGCCCGTGCGCCCCGTACCTGAACGGGCCGGACCACCGCCACGCGGACGGGGTGTCCGACGGGTCGGCACCCGACCCCCAGGACACCCCGTGCGACGGACGGCCGCCGGGTCAGACCTCGGTCCAGTCCCCCACGTAGAACAGCTCCAGCTGGCCGTACGGTTCGTCGATGTTCGACAGTTCCTCGGCCAGGCTGTGCAGCACCGTCACGGACCGCACGAAACCGTGCACGTCCGCGCGGAGGAACGAGTGGGCCTCCGTGAACACGAAGGCGATGAGCCACGGGCGGTCCTCACCGCGCTGCTGGAGGAGGTCGCGCAGCGCGTCCCAGTTGTCGGCGTACTCCTGCGGCTTGACCAACGCCCGGCCCAGCGCGGACTTGAGCTGCCGCTCCTCGCGCACCGTCGCCAGGTCGATCTCCAGTACGGAGAAGCCCGACCGTTCCAGTTCCTCCACCAGGAGGCCCTGCCGTTCCTCACCCACGAAATAGGGGTCGAGCGGCAGCCAGGGCAGCCGTTCCTCGACGTCCACCCAAGCGTCAAGCATCTCGTCCTCGGTACTCACCAAGTCCCCCGCACGCAGTCTTTTGATGATCGCCGGATGAGTACACCACACGCGGCTCGGCCGGGATCCGGTTGTCCGTCCACGAGCACGACACCCCGCTCATCCGGGACCGGGTGACGCCATCCGCCGGGTGGGCCGCTGGACGGCACCAGCCGGAGCCGGCGGCGGGATTCGAACCCGCGTCGCTCTCCGTACAAGGAGAAGCAGCCGCGGCCTTCGCACCTGAACGACGCCCACACCAGCGTCGGCCGGCGGTTCGGGCATCCGAGTCGAAGCGCGCCCGGACCGGGTGAACCCGCCGTCCCGGCCGGACCGGCCGGGACGCGGGCGAACGCGACCGCGTCCTCGGCACCCCGGCGCGGTCCGCGTCCTCGTCAGCGGGCCTTCCCGACGGTTCTAGGCGGCGGTGCCGCCCGCGTAGTCGCTGTTGAAGGTGGTCTCGATGGTGGTGGCGACGGATTGGGCCACGCCGGTGCCGGTGAGGATGAGGCCCAGTTCCCGGTTGTTGCTCAGCGAGTTGCTGCTGATGTTCATGGAACCTGCCTCCACCTCCTGGGTGGACAGGCCGTAGTCGGCGACCATCGCCTTGGCGTGGATGTAGAAGCCGTTGGGGTCGGAGTATCCGACGACGGTGCCGCCGGCCGCCTTGATCGCGGACACCTGGCTGGAGTAGCTGGAGGGGCTCTCCAGGACCACCCGTACGGCGACGCCCGCCTTCGCCCTGGCCACGATGGCGTTGACCACCGTGCTGTCGCTGAACTCCAGTTCCTCGACGTCGAGCGTCTTGGTGGCGCTGTTGATCACGGACACCAGGCGGCTGCGGGAGTCGGTGGGCGACCAGAGCAGATGGTCACCGTCGGTCGGGGTGATCGCGGTGCCGGCGTAGTCCGCGTTGAAGACCTTCTCGATCGCGGCGACGTCGCGGCTGTCGTCGTCGAAAACGCCGTAGTCACGCCCGGTCGGGTAGTACTGGGAGGTGAGGTTGCCGGTGAGGATCAGTGACTTCGTGCCGTCCACCGTGATGGTCTTCTGGTGAGTGTAGACGAAGGTGGACGACGACCAGGCCACTCCCGCGCCCGCGCTCGTCAGGGAGTTGTACGCGGACTGGTTGGCGGACTTGTGCGCGCTGTCCAGGATCACCCGCACCGTGACGCCCTTGTTCTCCAGGGCTATGAGGTCGTTGACGGCCGTGGTGTCCTCAAGCTCGTACATCGTCATGTCGAGCGACGTGGTGGCCGAGTTGATGAAGCCGTAGATCGTGGGCTGGCTGCTGCTCTGCGAGAAGGCGAACGCCGTGTAGCTCGCGGCGTTCGCGGGGACGGCGGTGGCGAGCACGGCGGCGCCTGCTGCCAGCGTGACACCGGCGCGGCCGAAGACCTTCCACAACATGCGTGACTCCTAGTCGAGTTGACGCCCACCCGGGGGACTGTGGGCGTGTGCATGACACCACGCGCGTAGACTGCCGAGGAAGAGAAGGTGGGTGAACGCGCAGTTACCGGTCCGCCGAACCGGCGGACAAAGGGGACTCCGCGCAGCTGGAAAGCGGTTCATGCGATCCCCGCGCGATCGCAAAATCTTCGTAGCGAGCCCTGAGAAGCACCCGAGTCCGCCCAGGGAGAGCCCCGGCCGCAGCGCCTCGACGCGGGCCCGCGGGGCAGGGAACCGTCCACCACGGCGCCCGCGTCACCAGGACTCGGCCGGCGCTACCAGGCGTCTCTCCCGCGGGGCGCGTGCGTCTCCCAGCGCCACCAGAAGAAGGCCATGAAGAACACGAGGGCTCCGACCGGCATCCAGAGGAGCAGGAGGAGTGCGGACGGCCGCCGGCCGGTCACGAGCAGGACGGCGAAGAGAGCGGCCGTCACCAGCCATGTCCTCACGGCCGCGGCCGGCGCCTTGCTGACGGAGCGTGTCCGCCCCGCCCGTCGCCGGAGGGCGTGCTCGACCACCGGCATACGCTCCCACGTGCGCCCGCCGTACCGGGTGCCGATCTCCCGGAGCGCGGCCATTTCCGCGCGCAGCCTTCCCCCTTGCAGCTGGTTCACCTGGGGGAGCGAACGACGCCGGCCGCTCATCGTGCCGACGAACGCTCCGTCTCTCGCCGCCCGCGGAGGTCGCCGTACATCGAGTTCGTAGATCTCGCTCCAGGGGATACGACGAACGCGGAAGACACCGTGGAGGGCGACGCCGCTCGCGTCGACCCGGGTGAAAGCCCGCCGGAGATAGAGCAGCGCCCAGGCCAATCCGCCGAGCGTCATGACGAGGCAACCGACACCGAGCCACCGGGCCAGAGGATCGTTCTTCTGCAAGCTCCGTGCCACGTAGAACACCACGGGGACAAGAGGCACACACAACCGGCCCAGCTCTCCCGGTGACTGACGACGCCTCCGGTACTCCCTCACCGGTTCGGCCCCTCCCACAAACCCCTCCCTGAAGACGTGACCCCTCAACTGCGGAACATCCCCCAGAGGCCACCGTCGAGGGATGGTCACACAGGCCCCAGCCCTGTGACCAGCCTGTTTCACCGCCCGTCGGCCTGACGCCGGACGGTGCTGCGCGCTTCAGGGAGGCGATCGCGGCGACAGCAGCCGGGCAGGGAGCGCCCGACTGCCTCACTCAAGGTGCGCCGTGCCGGATATCTACCAGACTTGAATTCATGGCAGAAGAGCGTCGGCCACGCGCCAGGAAATCCTCGACGACAGCCGCTCGCCGCACACCGTCCGTGCGTGGAGCCGGACATGCCGCGCGTGCTGCCTGCCGGAGCCTGGAAGGTCTGATCGGCCATCCCACGGAGGGTGTGTCAGCGGTGCGGCGCGAGGACGACGGTTGGTGTGTCGTCGTGGACGTCCTTGAACTGCCCCGGATTCCGGACACGACGAGCCTGCTCGCGTCGTACGAGGTGCGGCTCGACCAGGACGGCGAACTCATGGAGTACCGCAGGGTCCGCCGCTATCGGCGGGGATCCGCCGACGAGTGAGCAGTGACTCAGGTTTGCCCGACAACCGGAAGGACGCCCCATGCCTGCGACCACCTACTCCGACGAGGTAGTGGCGTGCCCACCGCGCGCCGGCACGTTGTACGACGTGCTCGAACTCATCCTTGACCGGGGCATGGTGATCGACGTGTTCGTCCGGGTGTCCCTGGTCGGCATCGAGATCCTCAAGATAGACGCGCGCATCGTGATAGCGAGTGTCGACACGTACCTGCGATTCGCGGAAGCGTGCAACCGGCTCGACCTGGAACGCGACTCCGGCAGCACCACCATCCCCGAGCTGCTCAGCGGTGGTGCCGCCAAGTCCATCGGCAAACGCAAGGTGCGCAAGGCCGCGGAGGGTGTCGGTGACACCGTTCGCAAGGTGATCGGCGGCGGTGACGACGACTCCGACGAGCCTGACGAGGACGACGAAGAACAGCAGGAACGGCCGAGGAAGCGGCGCGCTCCGGCGCGAAGCGGTACGAGCCGACGACGACGGCCCGCGGAGGCGTGAGTCATGACAGCCGATGGTGTCTACGTCTACGCGATCATCCGGGCGGGAAGGCCGCTGCCGGCGGACGCACGGGGTGTGGGCAGCCCGGCGGCCCCCTTGCGGGAGATCCGGCAGGGGCGGGTCGCCGCCGTCGTCAGTGAGGCTCCCCCCAACCTCCGCGCCAGGCGCCGCGACCTGCTCGCTCACCAGGATCTGCTGATGCGCCTGTCGGAACAGGGCCCGGTACTGCCGATGCGGTTCGGAATGGTCGCAGCCGACGACGAAACGGTGCGCGACCAGCTGACGGCCCGCGAGGCGGACCATATGACCGCGCTGGAACACCTTGCCGGCGGGGTCGAGGTCAACATCAAGGCGCTTCCGGCGCAGGACGCGCTGGCCGGCGTTGTCGCGGAGGACAAGAAGGTCCGCCGACTGCGGGACGAAGCGCGTCGACGGCCTGGCTACGAAGCCAGCCTCCAACTGGGCCAGGCCATCGCGGCGGCTCTGGAGAGCAGGGCCGCCGAAGCCGGCCGGCGGGTTCTCCGAGAGCTCGCACCCAAGGCCCGCGCGGTGGCCTCGGGACCCGAAGTCCAGGGATGCGTGCTCAACGTGTCGTTCCTCCTCGATCGCGACGACAGCGATGACTTCCGAAAGGCGGCAGAGCGATTCGCCCGCACGAACCGCGACCGTGTGGAGCTGCGCCTCTCGGGTCCGCTGCCTTGCTACAGCTTCGTCTCAGCCGAGGGCACGCCCGTCCGAACCGCTGGGGTCTGACATGGGACTGATCACCGGACTGCTCACCCTGCCCCTCGCACCGGTCCGCGGTGTCGTCTGGGTGGCGGAAAAGCTCAATGACGCCGCCGAGCGCGAGTTGCACGACCCAGCGGTGCTCCGTACCCAGTTGGCCGTCCTGAACAGGGAATTCGAGGACGGAGACATCAACCTGGAGGAGTTCGAACGAGAAGAAGAACGGTTGCTCGACCGGCTGCACGCCGCACGGGCCTGTTCCGCGCCGAACGATCGAAGGTGACGCAGTCATGGATGACAAAGAAAAGGTAGCTCTCGCGGCCGCTGTAGTGGGTGGTTACGTACTGGGCCGCACGAAGAAGGGCCGGCTGGCCCTGTCCATCGCGACCTATCTGGCGGGCCGACGGTTCGGCCTTGAACCCCGTCAGCTCGCCGCCGAAGGGATGCGCAGGCTGGGGGAGATTCCGCAGGTCGCCGAGTTGCAGGAGCAGCTGACGGGCGAAGTCCTGGACGCGGCCCGGCAGGCGATGACTGCCGCCGCCGACCGGGGCATGAGCACGCTTGCCGACGCCATCAGCGACCGTACGGCCCTGGTCGGAGGGAAGGCGGACGAAGAGGGAGAGGAGGAAGAGGAGGAAGAGGAGTACGCCCCGGAGGAGTACGAGGAAGACGAAGAGCCGGAGGCCGAGTACGACGAGGACGAGGAAGGGGAGGAAGGGGAGGAGGAGCAGCCGGAAGACGAGTACGAGGACGAGGAAGAGCCGGAGGAGGAAGAGGAAGAGGAAGAGAAGGAACAGGGGGAGGAAGAGGAAGAGGAGCCGGAGGAGACGCGACCGCAGCGGCGCCGCGGTTCGCGATCGGGTCGGTCCCGCGGGGCTTCCGCACCGGCACGGGAGAAGGCTGCTCCCACCCGCGGCGAGAGGTCCCGGACGGCCAAGAAGGCCACGGCGCGCAAGACCGCACCGGCGAAGAAGACCGCTGAGAAGAAGGCCGCCCCGGGCAGGAAGACCGCCGCCGGGAAGACCGCGCCGGCGAAGAAGACGGCAGCGAAGAAAACCGCTCCGGCCAAGAAGACCGCGGCGAAGAAGACCGCCCCCGGCAAGAAGACCGCCGCCGGGAAGACCGCGCCGGCGAAGAAGACGGCAGCGAAGAAAACCGCTCCGGCCAAGAAGACCGCGGCCAGGAAGACGGCATCGTCGAAGCGAGCCGCGTCCAAGCGCGCCGATCGTCGGAGGTAGGCAGCCATGACCAAGACGGAACAAGACGAAGCCTCCGAGAAAACATCGGGCGCGGGACAGCTCCGTGAAGAGCTGTCCAAGTTCCTGTCCACGCAAATGGAGAATCTCGCGGAGAAGGCCGGCGACAAACTGACCGACATCACCGGTCAGCTCACGGACGCGGCCCAGAACGGCGGCTCACTCCCCGCGATCGGATCCCGCATCCTGCAGGGCGACTCACCGTTGAAGGCATTCGTTTCGGAGAAGGCCAAGGGCGTCAAGGACAACGTCGTGGGAAAGGCCAAGGAAGCCCTCGGCGGGGGGAAGGGGAAACGCAAGGCCAGCGGCGGCAAGGTCATGAACATCGTCGAGGTTCTCGACGTGGGAGTGCCCCTGCGAGACACGTACGACTACTGGACGCAGTACGACCAGTTCAGCAGCTTCGCGAAGGGCGTTCGCGACGTTTCGAAGAGCGATGAGACCGGGAGCGACTGGAAAGTCAAAGTCGGCCCTTCGACGCGCAGTTTCAAAGCGACCGTCCAGGAACAGATTCCTGACGATCGCATCGTCTGGACCTCCGAAGGGGCCAAGGGCACCACCCGCGGCGCGGTCAGCTTCCATGAACTGTCGCCCACCCTGACCCGAATCGTCCTGGTCGTGGAGTACTACCCGTCCGGATTTTTCGAGAAGACGGGAAACCTCTGGCGGGCGCAGGGACGCCGCATGCGACTGGACTTCAAGAACTTCCAGCGGTACGTCACCCTCACCAGCGAGGAGCCCGACGGCTGGCGCGGCGAAATCCGTGACGGAGAAGTCGTCGTGTCCCATGAGGACGCTGTGGAGGAGGAAGAGGCCGAGCAGGAGGAACTGGAGGGCGACGAGGGCGAGGCCGAGAGCGAAGACGATGCCGAGGACGGCGCCGACTCCGCATACGAGGACGAGGACGAAGAGGCCCCGGAGGCCGAGGACGAGTACGCGGATGAGGACGAGGACGAGGACGAGGAGGGAGCCGAAGACCAGGACGCAGACGCAGACGCAGATACAGACGAGGACGAGGACGCTCCCAAGAAGAGGAGAGGCAAGAGGAAGCGCCGTGTCTGACATTGACTTCAGACAAGGTGCCTACCCTGTCCCCGGACCTCAGACGACCAACCTCGCCGACATCCTCGAACGCGTTCTCGACAAAGGGATCGTGATCGCCGGAGATATCAAAATCGATCTCCTCGACATCGAACTTCTCACCATTCGCCTCCGTCTGTTCGTGGCATCCGTGGACACCGCGAAAAAGGCCGGAATCGACTGGTGGGAAAACGATCCGGCACTCAGCTCACACGCTTCCCGAAACGCTTTGCAGGACGAGAACCGCGAATTGCGTGAGCGGCTGAAGGAGCTCGAATCCGAGACACCGGAGAAACAGCCTCAGTGATTCCCGAAGGCAGCGCGGAACAAGGCAGCGAGGAACAAGGAGAACCGAGGTATGACGGAGCGCGACCCCGAGCCTTCGGACGCCAGCACCACCTACGTGTTCGCTGTCTGCTGGAACCCGGACCTGTCGGCCGTCGCCGGGCTGCCGGGAGTGAGCGACGAGGCGCCCGTGGGAACGCTGTCGCTGGGGACACTGACAGCGATCGTCCAGACGGTCCGAGCCGGCGACTTCACTGACGAAGCCTGGCAGGCGCGTCTGTCCGACCAGCAGGAACTGGAGCGATACGCACGCGCGCACCACGACGTCGTCTCAGCGGTCGCCGCCTGCTGTCCTACGGTTCCCCTGCCGATGGCCACTCTGTATCACGGTGCGGAGAGGGCGAGGGAGGCGCTGGCCAACGAGGCCGACCGGTTCCACGCCGCCCTCAAGCGCATCGCGCACCACGCCGAATGGGGCGTGAAGGTCTACGCGCCGCCCTCCTCGGGGGACGAGACGGGCCGGACCGCGGCCCGACCCGTCACACCGGCCGACCGATCGCGCCCCGCACCCGGAGCCGGCCTCGCCTACCTGAACCTCAAACGGGGAGCTCAGGAGCGCCGCGAGCGGAGCCAGAACGAGGCGTTGCGGACCGCGGAGGCCGTGGATACCGAAGTCCGTGGACTCGCCACGGCGTCCCGCAGACTGCGGCCGCATCCCCAGCCCTCCGGGGACCGCCGGGTCCAGGTCCTCAACGCGACGTACCTGGTGGCGGAACACCGCGCCGAGGAGCTCGCCCGCCTGACCCGGACGCTGCGGGAACGCACCGGGGCACAGATCGAGCTGTCAGGGCCGTGGGTGCCCTATTCATTCGTCGGCGAGGTGTAGACGGTGACGCACGAGGTGGTGCCATGGGACAGCCCCGGGCCGCTCAGCGGACCCATCGGGGTGCCGCTCGTCGACCTGTTGGACCGTGTGCTGGCAACCGGCGTCGTCATCAGCGGTGACCTGGTCATCGCCATCGCTGACGTTCCGCTGGTACGCCTGTCGCTTCACGCCCTGCTCTCATCCGTGAACGAACGCGTCCCCGCTCCCTGGGCGGACGGCGGCCCGCTGTGACCGGCTCCCGACTCGACCTGGACTCCGACCAGATGGGACGCGACCTCGTCGCCCTGGTACTCACCGTGGTCGAACTCCTCCGGCAGTTGATGGAGCGCCAGGCGATTCGCCGCATCGAGCAGGGCGACCTCAGCGATGAGCAGGTCGACGAGATCGGGACCACGCTGATGCTGCTCGACCAGCGGATGACCGAACTCTGCGAGCAGCACGGAGTGCGTCCGGAGGACCTCAATCTGGACCTCGGGCCTCTTGGGTCACTTCTGCCTCGAAGCTGAAGGTGTTCGGGCAGGCGAGCACATCGGGATCGCGCCTTCGGCCGGCCTGGTCAGACAGAGGGCGGGACACGCAGGGCGAGCAGAGCCGTGTCGTCGCTGGCCCAGCCTCCGTGCAGGGCGTTCAGCGTGCCGCTGATGTGGTCGATGGTCGCGGCGGCATCCATGCCGTGGGTGTCCGCCAGGGTGCCGGCGAGTTCGTCCTCGCCGAACTCGGGTCGCACTCGATCCGGTGCGGTGCCGGGGCGGGGGCGCGCCTCGCAGGCGCCGTCGGTGTAGAGCAGGAGCGCATCGCCGGGCGAGAGACGGAAGCGGACATCGGTGTGGCTCACCTCCTTCAGGACGCCCAGCAGCGTCCCTGGCTCACCGAGTTCGCAGACCCGCCCGTCCGCGCGTCGGACCAGGGCCGGCGGATGTCCTGCCAGGCTGATCCGGCCCGCCAGGCCGGCAGCGGTGAGGCGGAAGGACGTGTAGACGGCGGTGAGGAATCGCGGGGCGCGTTGGGCGAGCATGGCGGTGTTCAGGCGGCCCAACAGGTCCGCCGGCGAGGCGGTGCCGCCGGCGTCAGCCCGAATGGTGTAGCGGGCCATGGCAGTGACCTGCGCAGCCTGTACGCCCTTGCCGCACACGTCTCCCAGGACTGCGCCGTAGAAGGGGCCACGGGTGTGGAAGAGATCGTAGAAGTCGCCGCCCACTTCGATGTCGCTGCGGGCCAGCCCGGAGGCCGGCAGGTAGGAAGCCGCCGCGTCCAGGCCGGGCACGGGCCGCAGCGCGGGGGGCAGCATGCCCTGCTGGAGGGTGTGGGCGAGCTCGGCGGAGACCTGGTGCGCCTTCTGGGAGGCGGCCAGGGACTGGCGCAGGTGGATTTCGGCCGATACCGAGCGGGCCAAGGTGGCCAGGGTCGCCAGGTCTGCCTCACTCCACTCGCGCGGGAGGTCATCGATGACGCAGAAGCTGCCCAGCACCTGGCCGTCCGGTGAGAGCAGGGGATAGCCGGCCCAGGCGCCGATGCCCATCGACTCGACGGAAGGATGCTCGCGGGTGCGAGCGTCAGCGGCGGCGTCGTCCACGATGAAGGGGTCGCCGGCCAGACCGACGAGGAAGTAACAGAAGCTTTCGCGTACCGGGTTCTGGCGGTCGGCGATGGCTGTGGCATCGACTCCGACGCATGACTTCCAGAACGAGCGGTCCGCGTCCACCAGGGTGACGAATGCGCGTCCCACCCCGGTCACCCTGGCCGCCAGCACCGCCAGGTCCTCGAAGACCTCTTCCGGTCCGGTGTCCAGCAGCGCGGTCGCCTCCACCGCCGCCACGCGCGACGGATCCGACAGCGCGGCGGGTAGGCCGTCTGCCCTCAGTCCCCCGGCGAAGTCGACCCCGCCTGCCACGCGTCCGTCCTTCCCTGAACCTGATCCGGTCCCGAGGAAGCCACATCGACTTCCTGCAGGTCAGTGTCGCAAATGGGAGGGGAAAAGCAGTCGCGGCCAGTCCTGAGACCGACGCACGGGCGGCGAGTCGCAGCGGTCAACGGCGGGACAAGAATCACCTGGGCCGGCTGAAAAGCCCCGATCGGGGCACTCGGGTCTGTGCGGCACCAATGGGTACCGCTCCCCGAAGGAAAGAGAAACCCGTGTACATAGGCCTGGGTACCGTCGTCCTCATCATCGTCGTCGTCGCCGTCGTCATGATGCTGCGCCGCCGCTGACACACGCCCCCGCCCGCAGGTCGTGTGTGAGACCCCTGGACGGGCGGCGCGCCCCTTTGGCCCGCCGCTCCGGGAGACGGTCTGTGAGGCACCTCCGGGGCCCGGCGGCGGAGCGCGGGACGAGGCCGGCCGACGGCACGGGAGGGCGAGGACACGAAGCGCCTCCCGCAGCCGGCGCGGCGGCGACCTCGTCCTCGCTCGCCCCCGGCGGAGCGCCGATCACCGATCGAGCACGCTGCGACCGCGGCCCGGCCGAGATCCACCGATGAGTTCCGCCGACTGCGCCGGTCTACCAGGACGTACGCCATCGAGCCACCGACTGGAGACCCGCCATGACCGATCCCGCACACCCCGGCCGCATGCTGTTCGTGAACATGCCCGTCGCGAACCTGGAGCGCAGCAAGGCGTTCTTCACTGAGCTCGGGTTCGGCTTCAACCCGAAGTTCACCGACGAGACCGCCGCCTGCATGCTGGTCGGCGAGCACGCCTTCGTCATGCTGCTCAGCCGCGAGAAGTTCGCGGAGTTCGCGAAACTGCCGATGGCCGATCCCACCACGCACACGCTGGCGCTGTACTGCTTCAGCGTGTCATCCCGTGACGAGGTCGATACGGTCAGCGCCGCCGCGCTCGCGGCGGGCGGCTCCGAGGCGGACGGCGCCGAAGACTACGGCTTCATGTACTCGCGCAGCTTCTTCGACCTCGACGGCCACGGCTGGCAGGTCATGTGGATGGACCCGGCGGCGGCGGAGCAGGGCCCCGAGGCGTTCGCGGCCTCGGTGCAGGACGCCGACGCCTCGGTCTGACCCACCGCGTTCCGCACGCGCGCCGTCGGCCTGCGGCCGGCTACGCCGGCGGCGCCGACGAGCGAGGGGGCGAAGCGACGACCGCAACCGGTGCCGCAGCCTCCTCCTCGCTCACCCCCGCCGACGCCGCGATCACCCGATCGAGTGCCCGCTCCCGTCAGTGGGTGTGACCACTCGCGGCGGGCGTCGTACCCGCGTTCTTGACCGTCAGAGGCAGCAGCTTCTTGCCGGTCGGGCCGATCTGGATGCTGGTGTCCATCTGCGGACACACGCCGCAGTCGAAGCACGGGGTCCAGCGGCAGTCCTCGACCTCGGTTTCGTCGAGGGAGTCCTGCCAGTCCTCCCAGAGCCAGTCCTTGTCGAGGCCCGAGTCGAGGTGGTCCCAGGGCAGGACCTCCTCGTAGGTGCGCTCGCGGGTGGTGTACCAGTCGACGTCCACGCCGAAGGCGGGGAGGGTCTTGTCGGCGCAGCGCATCCAGCGCTGGTACGAGAAGTGCTCGCGCCAGCCGTCGAAGCGGCCGCCGTCCTCGTAGACGGCGCGGATGACGGAGCCGATGCGCCGGTCGCCCCGGGAGAGGAGGCCCTCGACGATGCCGGGCTTGCCGTCGTGGTAGCGGAAGCCGATCGAACGGCCGTACTTCTTGTCGCCGCGGATCTTGTCACGGAGCTTCGTGAGGCGGGCGTCCGTGTCCTCGGCGGAGAGCTGCGGCGCCCACTGGAAGGGGGTGTGGGGCTTGGGGACGAAACCGCCGATGGACACCGTGCAGCGGATGTCGTTCTGGCCGGAGACCTTGCGGCCCTCGGCGATCACGTTCATCGCCATGTCGGCGATCTGCATGACGTCATCGTCCGTCTCCGTCGGCAGGCCGCACATGAAGTACAGCTTCACCTGGCGCCAGCCGTTGCCGTAGGCGGTGGAGACGGTCCGGATGAGGTCCTCTTCCGAGACCATCTTGTTGATGACCCTGCGCATGCGCTCGGAGCCGCCCTCGGGGGCGAAGGTCAGGCCCGAGCGCCGGCCGTTGCGGGTCAGTTCGTTGGCCAGGTCGACGTTGAAGGCGTCCACGCGGGTGGAGGGGAGGGAGAGGCCGATCTTGTCTTCCTCGTACCGGTCGGCCAGGCCCTTGGCGATGTCGCCGATCTCCGAGTGGTCGGCGGAGGACAGGGAGAGCAGGCCGACCTCCTCGAAGCCCGTCGCTTTCAGGCCCTTCTCCACCATCTCGCCGATGCCCGTGATGGAGCGCTCGCGCACCGGGCGGGTGATCATGCCCGCCTGGCAGAAGCGGCAGCCGCGCGTGCAGCCGCGGAAGATCTCCACCGACATGCGCTCGTGGACGGTCTCCGCGAGGGGCACCAGGGGCTGCTTCGGGTAGGGCCACTCGTCGAGGTCCATGACGGTGTGCTTGGACACGCGCCACGGGACGCCCGACTTGTTCGGGACCACGCGGGCGATCCGGCCGTCGGGGAGGTACTCGACGTCGTAGAAGGCCGGGATGTAGACGTTGCCCGTCTTCGCCAGACGGAAGAGGACCTCTTCGCGGCCTCCGGGGCGGCCCTCCGCCTTCCAGGCGCGGATGATCTCCGTCATGTCGAGCACGGCCTGCTCGCCGTCGCCGATGATCGCCGCGTCGATGAAGTCGGCGATCGGCTCGGGGTTGAAGGCCGCGTGACCGCCGGCCAGCACGATCGGGTCGTCGAGCGTGCGGTCCTTGGACTCCAGCGGGATGCCCGCCAGGTCGAGGGCGGTCAGCATGTTCGTGTAGCCCAGCTCCGTGGAGAAGGACAGGCCGAACACGTCGAAGGCCTTCACCGGGCGGTGGCTGTCCACCGTGAACTGCGGGACCCGGTGCTCGCGCATCAGCTCCTCGAGGTCCGGCCAGACGCTGTACGTGCGCTCGGCGAGGACGCCCTCGCGCTCGTTCAGTACCTCGTAGAGGATCATGACGCCCTGGTTGGGCAGGCCGACCTCGTAGGCGTCGGGGTACATGAGCGCCCAGCGGACGTCACAGGTGTCCCAGGGCTTGACCGTGGAATTGAGCTCTCCGCCGACGTACTGGATCGGCTTCTGCACATGCGGGAGCAGAGCTTCGAGCTGTGGGAAGACCGACACGGCGGTTTCGGCAGGCATCTCGCGAACCTTCGTGAGCTGATGGGGGGTGACCATCTAGCGTAACGCGACCGGAGGGACCCGCCGCACCGCCGGACGCACATCGGGCCTCCACCGCCGCCCGGCCCCGGCGGCACCGTCGGGCCCGTGAGCCCTCACAGACCATGGGGCCCCGTCAGACCGCCGCCTGTGCCTCGATCGCCTCCCAGGCCCCCGGCAGCGCCGCCTCGGCCGCCGCCGCGCGCTGTTCCTCGCGGCCGTAGAGCACCCCGTAGGTGAACGAGGTCTCCCCCGCCGCGTAGGCCAGGGCCGCCAGTTCCCGCAGGGCCTCGCGGGTCATCACGCTGTCCTGGTGGTCGCCGAGCAGGCTCTGCAGGGACTTCATCGACTTGACCAGGCCGGCGGCCGGTCCGCCCAGGGCGGGGGCCGCGGCCTCGGCCGCGTAGCGGGTGCGCTTGGCCTTCTTGCGGGCTTCGTGCATCACGTGGTCGCGGTCGGCGCCCGGCGGCCGGTCGAGGGCCTCTACGACGAGGTCGGAGACCTTGCCGAAGTCCTTGCGGACGGCTTTCGCGATCACCTTCGCGGGGTCGCCCGCGGCCGCCTTGAGCAGGGGCGGGTCGGTGACGAGCGCGTCGAGCGCGGTCAGCAGCGCCATGTAGCGCTTCCCGTCCAGGACGGCGATCAGGCGGCGCCGGGAGCCGCCGTGGCGGGCGTGCGCCCAGGTGCGCAGCCGGGTGCGGACCGGGCCGGAGAGCAGGGTGCGGGGCAGCCGGCCGAGGGCCTCGGTGAGCCGCTCGGTGAGGACTTCCTGGTCGCGGTCGACGCCGAGCTCGCCGGCCAGCCATTTCAGCTCGTCGCCGATCGGGTCGGTGACGGCGCGGTCGAGGATCTTCCCGTACGACCGGAAGGTGCTGCGCATCCGGCGGGTGGCGACGCGCATGCTGTGCACGGAGTCGTGGACGTCGCGGCGGACGGCCGGATCGAGTTCGACCATGGCGTCGTACTGGGCGCGGAGGTAGGCGAGGACGTGGTCGCCCGCGGTGACCGGCTCCTTCCCGGGAGCGGGTTTCTTGGCGCGCTTCCCGGTCTCGGCCAGCGCCTTCGCCAGTTTGGAGGACGAGGCGGAGCGGCTCAGACCGGCCTTGCGGAGTTTCTTCTCGACCTTGTCGAGGAAGGCGGGGTCGCCGTCGTCCGCGAGTTCCACCTCGATCTCGGTCCATACGGCGGTGCCCTCGCCCCCGCTGAGCCGCTCCGCGCGGACCCGGTCGAGGCTGACCTCGGCGAGCAGGGCGCCGGAGCCGTCGACGAGGTGGCGGATGTCGCGGGCCGACCGCAGGCGTACGAGGGGGACGAGCTCGGCGTCGCGCACGCGGGAGCGGACGAGGCCCGACAGCGCGCGGGGCACGGTGTCGGAGAGGGGGGCCTGGATCTCGTCGCGTACGCCCTCGGAGACGGGGAGTTTGAGGTGCCAGCCGGCGTCTGCGCCACCGGTGCGGCGGCGCAGGGTGAGGGAGGCGGCGGCGAGGCGCTGGTCGGACGTGTCGTAGTAGGTCGCGTCGAGTTCGGCGACGCCCTTGTCGACGACCCCGGCGACTCCGGGGACACCGCTCAGGTCCGGCAGGTCGGTGCCGCCCTCGACCGCGGGACCTTCGTACTTGCGCTCGATTTCACGCTTCGTGTCCGCCATGACCCGAATCTAGACGCGTTTGCGGGCCGTGGGCAGTACCCGATCGGCCCCGGCTTGGCCGGAGGCGGCCTTTTCCCGTTGGACCGGGTGTCACCTCGTGTTCTCCGAGGCGGCACCCGGCCTTCGGCGGGCCGGGCCTGGGCTAGGCCGACATCGGGCGTTGCACTCTGATCGACTGCAGGAGGCCGATCGCCACCCAGACCGCGAACATGGAGGATCCTCCATAGGACACGAACGGGAGGGGCAGACCGGCGACCGGCATGATGCCCAGGGTCATGCCGATGTTCTCGAAGGCCTGGAAGGCGAACCAGGCGATGATCCCGGCGGCGACGATCGTGCCGTACAGCTCGGTCGTCTCGCGGGCGATGCGGCAGGCGCGCCACAGGACCACGCCGAGGAGCAGCAGGATCAGGCCCGCGCCCACGAAGCCCAGTTCCTCGCCGGCGACCGTGAAGACGAAGTCGGTCTGCTGCTCGGGCACGAACTGGCCGGTCGTCTGCGAGCCGTGGCCGAGGCCGGTGCCGAAGAGGCCGCCGGAGCCGATGGCGATACGGGCCTGGTTGGTGTTGTAGCCGACGCCGGCCGGGTCCAGGTCGGGGTTGGCGAAGGCCGCGAAGCGGTTGATCTGGTACTCGTCGAGGATGTGCAGCCGCCAGACGGCGACCGCGCCGAGGGTGCCCGCGCCGATGAGGCCGAACACCCAGCGGTTGGAGGCGCCGGAGGAGACCAGCACACCGAGCACGATGACGACCGCGACCATGATCGTGCCGAGGTCGGGCATCAGCATCACGATCATCATCGGGACGGCCGCGAGGCCCAGCGCCTGCACCACCGTGCGGTGGTCCGGGTACGGCTTGTCGCCCGCGTCCACCCGGCTCGCCAGCAGCATCGCCATGCCCAGGATGATCGTGATCTTGATGAACTCGGCGGGCTGGAGTGACAGGCCGCCCGCGACGAGCCAGTTGCGCTGGCCGTTGATCGTCGCGCCGAGCGGGGTCAGTACCAGCAGGATCATGAAGACCGAGAACCCGTACAGGATCGGCACGGCCGTGCGCAGGGTGCGGTGGCCGAGCCAGATCGTGCCGATCATCAGGCCGATGCCGATGCCGGTGTTCATCAGATGGCGGATGAGGAAGTAGTACGGGTCGCCCTGGTTGATCTCGGTGCGGTTGCGGGTCGCCGAGTAGACGAGGGCCGAGCCGATCACCGAGAGCGCGACGGCCGACAGCAGTATCGGCCAGTCGAGCCGGCGGGTGAGCGAGTCGCGGGCGAACAGACGTGTCCAGCCCGCGCGCTCGGGTCCGTACCCGGAGACGGAGAAGTTGTTGGCTCCGGTCATGTCAGGATCCTCAGCACCTTGGTCGCCGCCGTCGTCATGTCAGGATCCTCTTCCCCCGCCTCTTGGGCGGGTGCGCCGTCCGCCTTCGGGTGACGCGGTTGCCGGCGCTGGGTGAGGCGGTGGTGCCGGCGGGCAGGTTCGGGTCGCCGGTGCCGTCCTTGGGTGCCTGGCTGGCCTGCTGGTCCTTGGCCGGGTCCTTGGAGATGGCCGGGGCGTCGATCGAGCCGTCGGTCTGGATCTTCGGCAGGCTCTTCTGCGGGGTCGGCAGGAGGGCCTTCTTGTTGTCGATGGCGCCGTCGGCGGAGACTCCGTAGAGGGCGTTGTAGATCTTGCGCACGGCTTCACCGGACGCTCCCGAGCCCGTACCGGCCTGGGAGATCGTCATGATGATCGTGTAGTCCTTGGAGTACGTGGCGAGCCAGGACGTCGTCTGCTTGCCGTAGACCTCGGCGGTACCGGTCTTGGCGTGCAGCGGGATCTTGTCCTGCGGCCAGCCGCCGAACTTCCAGGCGGCGGTACCGCGGGTCACGACGCCCGCGAAGGCCTCGTTCATGCCCTTGAGCGTCGCCTTGCTGACCGGCAGCTTGCCGTTCACCTTCGGCTTGATGTCCTGGACGGTCTTGCCGTCGGCGCTGACGATGGCCTTGCCGATGGTCGGGGCGTACAGGGTGCCGCCGTTGGAGACCGCGGAGTACATGGCGGCTTCCTGGATCGGGGTGAGGAGGGTGTCACCCTGTCCGATGGAGTAGTTGATCGAGTCGCCCTCGCGCATCTTGTTGCCTTCGAGGCAGTTCTCGTACTCGATCCGCTGGACGTAGGTGCCGCCCTTCTTGCCGCTCTTGCACCAGGCGACCTTGTTGGCCTTCCAGTAGTTCAGCTTCCACTGGCGGTCCGGGATGCGGCCGGTGACCTCGTTGGGGAGGTCGATGCCGGTCGCCTTGCCGAGTCCGAACTGGTGGGCGGTCTTGTAGAAGTAGTCCTTGGGGGTCTTCTTCGGGTTGATGCCGCCGTCCTTCTTCCACTCGTTGTCGGCGAGTCCGTAGAAGACGGTGTCGCAGGAGACCTCCAGGGCCCGGCCGAGCGAGATGGGGCCGAAGCTCTCCCCCTCGAAGTTCTTGAAGACCTGGCTGCCGACGGAGTAGGAGCTGGTGCAGGGGTAGTGGCCGTCGAAGGCGTAACCGGCCTGGACCGCGGCGGCGGTGGAGACCACCTTGAACGTCGAGCCGGGCGCCGACTGACCCTGTATGGCGCGGTTCAGCAGCGGGTAGTTGGACTTCTTGCCGGTGAGCGCGGTGTAGTCCTTGCCGGAGATGCCGCCGACCCAGGCGTTCGGGTCGTACGTCGGCTGGGACGCCATGGCGACGACGCGGCCGGTCTTGGCCTCCATCACCACGACCGCGCCGGAGTCGGCCTTGTAGTTCTCGCCGGTGATCTTGTCGAACTGGGTCCGGGCGACCTTCATCGCGTCGTTCAGTTCGTACTCGGCGACGCGCTGGACGCGGGCGTCGATGCTGGTGACGAGGTTGGCGCCGGGCTCGGCCTTGTCGCTCTTGGCCTTGCCGATGACGCGGCCCAGGTTGTCGACCTCGTAGCGGGTCACGCCGGCCTTGCCGCGCAGCGCCTTGTCGTACTCGCGCTCCAGGCCGGAGCGGCCGACCTGGTCGGAGCGGAGGTAGGGCGAGTCGGTGTCCTTGGCCTTGGTGATCTCGTCGTCGGTGACGGGCGAGAGGTAGCCGAGCACCTGCGCGGCGTTGGACTTGCCGGGTGCCGCGTAACGGCGTACGGCCTCCGGCTCGGCGGTGATGCCGGGGAAGTCCTCGGAGCGTTCGCGGATCTGGAGGGCCTGGCGCGCGGTGGCCTTGTCGGTGATGGGGATCGGCTGGTAAGGCGAGCCGTTCCAGCACGGCTGCGGCGTCTTGGCGTCGCAGAGGCGGACCTTCTGGATGACGTCCTCGGCCTTGAGGCCCAGCACGCCGGCGAGCTTGGTGAGGACGGCCTTCCCGTCGTCCGGCATCTTCAGCAGGTCGGTGCGCGAGGCGGAGACCACGAGCCGGGTCTCGTTGTCGGCGATCGGAACGCCCCGCGCGTCGAGGATCGAGCCCCGTACGGCGGGCTCGACGACCTGCTGGACGTGGTTGCCGGACGCTTCCTTGGCGTACTGGTCGCCGTTGCGGATCTGGAGGAACCAGAGGCGTCCGCCGAGGGTGCCGAGGAGGGAGAGTACGAGAATCTGGATGACGACGAGCCGGATCTGGACCCGTGGGGTCCGGCCGGTCTCGGGAATGTTGGTCATGGGCGCGGCCCATCCCCTGGAAGGGTGGTGGTGGGCGACGGGTGGGCGTTGGTCACAGCTGCTGCCTCCCCCTCTCAGTGTGTGTACGAGTCATACGAGTACACGGCGAACCTGTGCGCGGTGACACCGCGGTCGGTCAAGTGCCATGACCCGTGCGGCGCTTGACCTGTCCGCCGGCCGGCGCTCCTCGCTGTCGTCACAGCCGCTTGACCCCCTTGATGCGTCCGGCGCGGGCGACCCGTGCCTTGGCCGCCTTCACGCGCAGTCCGCCGCGCTGGCTGCCGATGCGCAGACCGGTGCCGCCGGAGGACAGCCAGCCCGACGCGACGTCGGCCCCCTTGGACGCCGAACCGCCGTCGGCGAGCGGATCGTTCTCGGCACGCCGGGCCAGTGCCATCAGCACCGGGACGACGAAGGGCGCGAGCAGCAGGTCGTAGACGGCGGCCGTGAGGAGCAGGCTGTCGAGCCCGACATGGCGGGCGGCGGTGTCGCCGACGAGGGCGCCGACACTCGCGTACAGCAGGGTGGAGCCGATCGCGGCGGCGACGACCACGGCCATCGGTCCGGTGGCCGACTTGAGGCGGCCGTTCTCCGGCTTGGCCAGGCCGGCGAGGTAGCCGATGACGCAGAGCACGAGGGCGTAGCGCCCGGCGGCGTGGTCGGCGGGCGGGGCGAGGTCGGAGAGCAGACCGGCGCCGAAGCCGATGAGCGCGCCGCCGACATGGCCGTAGACCAGGGCGAGGGCGAGCACGGTCAGCAGCACCAGGTCCGGGACGGCGCCCGGGAGATGGAGTCGGGCAAGAACGCTCACCTGGATCACCAGGGCGACGACCACCAGGGTGACGGAGAGCAGCATCCGGTTGAAACGCATGGGATTCGGCTCCTCCTGCTACTGCTGCTGGCCGAGGGCGGGGGCGCTCGCCGAGGGGGTGACCGTCACGGTCACGGTCGGCGTGGGCGTCGGTCTGGGTTTCGGGGGCAGCACGGTGTCGCGCGGGTCGCTCTTGGGTGCCGCGACGACGACACCGACGATGTCGAGCCTGGTGAACGAGACGAACGGCGTCACGTAGACCGTGCGGGTCAGGTCGCCGCCGGACGGGTCGACCCGGGAGACGACACCGACGGGAACGCCGGGCACGAACGGCTTGTCGGCCTGCGAGCCGAAGGTGACCAGCCGGTCGCCCTTCTTGATCTTCGCCTTGGCGTTGAGGAGTTCGACGCGCAGCGGGCGGTCGCCCTGGCCGGAGGCGAAGCCGAGTTCGTCGGTCGACTCCATGCGCGTGCCCACGGTGAAGTCGGGGTCGTTGGCGAGCAGTACGGTCGCGGTGTCCGGGCCGACGGTGGTGACGCGGCCGACCAGTCCGTCGCCGTTCAGGACGGTCATGTCGCGCTGGATGCCGTCCTCGGCGCCGACGTCGATGGTGACGGTCCAGGAGAAGCCCTGGGCCGCCCCTATGGCGATCACCTCGGCACCCTTGATGCCGTACTGGCCCTCGCCCGCCACCTTGATCATCTTGTCGAGCTGCTTGAGGCGGCTGCGGTTGCGGTCGTTGCTGCCGAGCCTCGCCTTCAACGCCGCGTTGTCGTGCTCCAGTTGGGCGAGCCGATCATGCCGTCCGCCCGAGTCGCGGACCGCGGAGATCGCGTTGCCGACGGGGTCGACCGCGGACGACACCCCGTTCTCGATCGGGCCGAAGACCGTCGCGGCGGCCTGGCGGGCACCGTCGACCGGTGAGTCCTGCCCGCCGCGGATGTCCACCGTGATCAGTGCGAACGCGATGGCGATCAGCAGCACCAGGAGCAGCCGGCTCTCTCGTGTGTCCCTCACGTGCGGCGGCCGTGCCTTCCTCGTCGTGTTGGGTCAACAGGGGCGCACCCTGGGCGAAAAGGATGCCCACGGTGCGATGAGGCTGGGGTGTGACGGGGGGTGTTATGGGGGAGGTTATGACTCTATGTCGCAGGAGTTTATGCCTCCATACCAACGATCCGCCGCACGAGAAGGGCTGATCTCGTACGGCGGAATCGAAGTGTTACTTCATCTGCGCGGCTGGGCGTCCAGAACCTGCTGGAGCGCCTCGAACTCCTCGACACACTTGCCGGAGCCGAGCGCCACGCTGTCCAGCGGGTCCTCCGCGATGTGGATCGGCATGCCGGTCTCGCGGCGCAGTCGCTCGTCCAGGCCGCGCAGCAGGGCTCCGCCGCCGGTCAGAACGATTCCGCGGTCCATCACGTCACCGGAGAGCTCGGGCGGGCACTTGTCGAGCGTCGTCTTCACGGCGTCGACGATCGCGTTGACCGGCTCCTCGATCGCCTTGCGGACCTCGGACGCCGAGATGACGACCGTCTTGGGCAGTCCGGACACCAGGTCCCGGCCGCGGATCTCGGTGTGCTCCTCGGTGTCGAGGTCGTACGCCGAACCGATCGTGATCTTGATCTGCTCGGCCGTCCGCTCACCGAGAAGGAGGCTGTACTCCTTCTTGATGTACTGGATGATCGCGTTGTCCAGTTCGTCACCCGCGACGCGGATGGACTGGGCGGTGACGATGCCGCCGAGCGAGATGACCGCGACCTCCGTGGTGCCGCCGCCGATGTCCACCACCATGTTGCCCGTGGCCTCGTGGACCGGCAGGCCGGCGCCGATGGCCGCGGCCATGGGCTCCTCGATGATGTGCACCTGGCGGGCGCCGGCCTGGGACGACGCCTCGATGACGGCGCGGCGCTCGACGCCGGTGATGCCGGAGGGCACACAGACCACGACACGGGGGCGGGCGAGGTAGCGGCGCTTGTGGATCTTCAGGATGAAGTAGCGGAGCATGCGCTCGGTGATCTCGAAGTCGGCGATGACGCCGTCCTTCAGCGGGCGCACGGCAACGATGTTGCCCGGCGTCCGCCCGATCATCTTCTTGGCTTCCGCGCCCACCGCGAGGATCCCGCCGGTGTTGGTGTTGATCGCGACGACGGACGGCTCGTTGAGTACGATCCCTCGACCCCTGACGTACACCAGCGTGTTGGCGGTCCCGAGGTCGACAGCCATGTCACGGCCGATGAACGACATTGAGTTCCCCATCAGGATTCGTCTGGCCTTCCCAAGTGGAGCTTTGACGGCTTTTTAGGACGGCGAGGTTGGTGCAGCGACGTGAACGCTTCCATCGTAGACGCGCATACACGAACACTGCGCGAGGGTCTTCGCCATTGTCAGCAGATGGCGGACCGACTCGCTTGTGGAGACGGGCCATCGGGGTCACGCGTTCCCTCGATCAGAGCGCATATGCCACGGGACGGCCGGATTTTTCACGGCCGTCCCAGGTCAGACTGTCAGAGCGGCGCTGACGCCGTCTCAGAAAATTTCTTCAAAAAGTGCTGCCCGGTGTGCTCCGGAGATCGTCCGGGCGGCCTCACCGAGACCGCCCGCGGCCTCGGACGCGACCGTCCGTACGCGAGACGGTGACCGTGCGTACACGGGGGCGCGCACGCGGGGACAGTCGTCCGTACGCTCAGACGCGGCCGGGGAAGAAGATCTTCACCTCGCGGTCGGCCGACTCCTCGGAGTCCGAGGCGTGGATCAGGTTCTCGCGGACGATCACACCGTAGTCGCCGCGGATGGAACCGGGGGCGGCGGCGATCGGGTCGGTCGGGCCGGCCAGGGCGCGCACGCCCTCGATGACCCGCTCGCCCTCGACGATCAGCGCCACGACCGGGCCGGAGGCCATGAACTCCACCAGCGGCTCGTAGAAGGGCTTGCCCTTGTGCTCGCCGTAGTGCTGCTCCAGCGTGTCCTGGTCCAGGGTCCGCAGCTCCAGCGCGGTGATCTGCCAGCCGGCCTTGCGCTCGATACGGCTGATGATCTCGCCGGTCAGGCCGCGACGGACGGCGTCGGGCTTGAGAAGGACGAGGGTGCGCTGGCTCACGGGATGGCTCCTTCGGGTCACACTTGTGCGGATGAACGAGGCTACAGGGCGTGTCCGGGTGGCTGTCACACAGCGTCAGGTGGTAACGGCACACGGGGCACCGGCACACGCTCCTGTCCGCCGAAGCCGCGCGCCGGGGCGCCGCGCGGGGCCGGCGCAAGCCCCTGACACCGGGGTGCGCCCGGCTACGCCGGGTTGCCGCCCGGCTCGGCCTGTGCCGGGGGCTGCGGCTGAGACTGCGGCTGTGCGGCGAACCTGGCCTTGGCCTCGTCGATCTTCCGGCCGTAGTGGACCGAGGCCCACCACAGGGCGGCGAAGGCCAGGCCCAGGACGAACATCGACGGAACGACGAAGCCGCCGGCGATCAGCAGGATCTGTAGTGCCCAGCCGAGCTGGACACCGCCGGGCCGCGTGATCATGCCGCACAGCAGCACGCTCAGCGCCATGAGGATCCCGCAGACCGTCCAGACCGTGGCCGTGGACAGATCGGGTTCCTTCATGGCGACGAGCCCGGCGAAGCCGATGACGAAGAACTCGCCGATCAGTGTGGAAGCACAGAGCGTACGCATGAGAGTCAGCCCCTCCCCAGGAGCAGTCGGACCTCGCCGACCGTGATGACGGATCCGGTGACCAGCACGCCCCCGCCCGCGAACTCGCCCTCTTCCTCTGCGAGTGTGATCGCGGCCTCCAGGGCGTCGTCGAGCCGCGGTTCGACCTGGACCCGGTCCTCGCCGAAGACCTCGACGGCGATCCCGGCCAGTTCGTCCGTGTCCATCGCGCGATGGCTGGAGTTCTGCGTGACGACGACCTCGGCGAAGATCGGCTCGAAGGCCTCGAGCAGTCCCCGCACGTTCTTGTCGCCGCTCGCGCCGACGACCCCGATCAGCCGGCTGAAGTCGAACACCTCGCTCACCGCCTCGGCGGTCGCGCGGGCGCCCGCCGGGTTGTGGGCGGCGTCGAGCACGACGGTGGGCGAGCGCCGCACGATCTCCAGGCGGCCCGGCGAGGTGACCGAGGCGAACGCCTTGCGCACGGTGTCGATGTCGAGCCGCTGGGCGTGTGCCGAGCCGACACCGAAGAACGCCTCGACCGCGGCGAGCGCCACGGCCGCGTTGTGCGCCTGGTAGGCGCCGTGCAGCGGGAGGAAGACCTCTTCGTACTCCCCGCCGAGGCCGCGCAGGGTGAGCAGCTGCCCGCCGACGGCGATCTGGCGCCCCACGACACCGAACTCAAGTCCCTCGCGGGCCACCGTCGCGTCGACCTCGACGGCCTTCTTCAGCAGCACCTGGGCCGCGTCGACCGGCTGCTGGGCCAGGATGACGGTGGCGCCCTGCTTGACGATGCCCGCCTTCTCGACGGCGATCTCGCCGGGCGTCTCACCGAGCCGGTCGGTGTGGTCGAGGTCGATGGGGGTCACGACGGCGACGTCCCCGTCGATCACGTTGGTGGCGTCCCAGCTGCCGCCCATCCCGACCTCGACGACGGCCACGTCCACGGGCGCGTCGGCGAAGGCGGCGTACGCCATGCCGGTGAGCACCTCGAAGAACGACAGCCGGTACTCCTGCTGCCCGTCGATCATCTCGACGTAGGGCTTGATGTCGTTGTATGTCTCGACGAACCGCTCGGCGGAGACCGGCACCCCGTCCAGGCTGATCCGCTCGGTGATCGACTGGACGTGGGGGCTGGTGTAGCGCCCGGTGCGCAGGTCGAAGGCGCCGAGCAGCGCCTCGACCATGCGGGCGGTGGAGGTCTTGCCGTTGGTGCCCGTGATGTGGATCGAGGGGTACGCGCGCTGCGGCTCCCCCAGGACGTCCATCAGCGCCGCGATCCGGCTGACGGACGGCTCCAGCTTGGTCTCGCCCCAGCGGGTGGCGAGCTCGGCCTCCACCTCGCGCAGCGCCTTGTCGACCTCGGGGTCAAAGGGCCGCCCGGGTACGTCGGCCTGCGGGCCGTCGGCGCCCCGGGTTCGCAGGGTGCGGCTGCCGGCCTCGATCACCGCGAGGTCGGGGTCGCGGTCGGTCTCGTTGGCCACGATCTCGTCGAAGAGGCCGTGCGGGTCAGGGTGTTCCGACTCGTCGGACGCGCTGCTGTCGTGCGGGGGGAGGTCACTCACGGGGCCAGTCTACGGAGACGGCGGGGTGTGCGGGCGTGTGGGGGCGTGTGGGGGTTTTCGCCCCCTCCGCCCCTACCCGTCCCGTAACGGGGGTGCTGGCCCCGGCCCCCCGCTCCTCAATCGCCGGAGGGGCTGTTTTTCTCTCGTCCGGCGCTGGAGAGTCTTAGCCCGTCCGGCGATGGAGGACGAGACCGTCGGGCCGAAGCGCGGGTCTGGGGGCGCGGTCCCCGGGAACGGGACGGGAAGGGGCGGAGGGGGCGAGGAAAAGTACGGCCGGGTACGGCGGAAGGCCCCCCGGGACCGAACGGTCCGGAGGGCCTTCGCCTGGGCAGGGTCGAGCGGCTACGCCTCGGGCAGGCGCTCCAGTTGCTCCTGGATACGGGCGATGTCCTCGTCCGCCTTGGCGAGCCGCCCGCGGATCTTGTCCACGACGTTGTCCGGGGCCTTGGCGAGGAACGCCTCGTTGCCGAGCTTGCCGTTCGCCGCGGCCTTCTCCTTCTCGGCGGCGGCGAGGTCCTTGGCCAGCCGCTTGCGCTCCGCGGCGATGTCGATCGTGCCCGACAGGTCGAGCGCGACCGTGGCTCCCGCGACCGGCAGCGTCGCCGTGGCCGAGAAGCTCTCGCCCTCCGGCTGGAGTCGCAGCAGCTGACGGATGGCCGCCTCGTGCGGGGCCAGCGCGGTCCCGTCGAGGGTCAGCCGGGCCGGGACCCGCTGGCCGGGCTGGAGGCCCTGGTCGGCACGGAAGCGGCGGACCTCCGTGATGACCTGCTGGAGCTTCTCGATCTCCTGCTCGGCGGCGGTGTCACGGAAGCCGCCCGCCGCGGCGGCGCCGGGGACGGACACGGACGTCGGCCAGTCCGCGATGACGACCGACTCGCCGCCCGTGAGGGTGGTCCAGAGGGTCTCCGTGACGAACGGGACGATCGGGTGCAGCAGCCGCAGCGTCACGTCCAGGACCTCGCCGAGGACCCGGCCGGAGACCTTCGCGGGCTCGCCGCCGGCCATGAACGTCGTCTTGGACAGCTCGACGTACCAGTCGAAGACCTCGTCCCACGCGAAGTGGAACAGCGCGTCCGACAGCTTGGCGAACTGGAAGTCGTCGTAGAGCGCGTCGACTTCGGCGACCGTGGCGTTCAGCCGGGACAGGATCCAGCGGTCGGTGGCCGACAGCTCGTCGGCGGGCGGGAGTTCGCCCTCGACCGTCGCGCCGTTCATCAGCGCGAAACGGGTGGCGTTCCAGATCTTGTTGGCGAAGTTGCGCGAGCCCTGGACCCAGTCCTCGCCGATCGGCACGTCGACACCGGGGTTGGCGCCGCGCGCGAGCGTGAACCGCAGTGCGTCACTGCCGTACTTGTCCATCCAGTCCAGCGGATTGACCGCGTTCCCGAAGGACTTGGACATCTTCTTGCCGAACTGGTCGCGGACCATGCCGTGCAGGGCGATGGTGTGGAACGGCGGGGTGCCGTCCATCGCGTACAGGCCGAACATCATCATCCGGGCGACCCAGAAGAAGAGGATGTCGTAGCCGGTGACCAGGACGGAGTTCGGGTAGAACTTCGCGAGGCTCTCGGTCTGTTCGGGCCAGCCGAGCGTGGAGAACGGCCACAGGCCGGAGGAGAACCAGGTGTCGAGGACGTCGGTGTCCTGGTGCCAGCCCTCGCCCGTCGGCGCCTCGTCGTCGGGACCGACGCAGACGATCTCACCGTTCGGGCCGTACCAGACCGGGATGCGGTGGCCCCACCACAACTGCCGCGAGATGCACCAGTCGTGGAGGTTGTCGACCCAGTCGAAGTACCGCTTCTCCATCTCCTGCGGGTGGATCTTGACGCGGCCGTCGCGGACGGCGTCGCCCGCGGCCTTCGCCAGCGGACCGACCTTGACCCACCACTGCATGGAAAGCCGCGGCTCGATGGTGGTCTTGCAGCGCGAACAGTGGCCCACGGAGTGGCTGTACGGCCGCTTCTCGGCGACGATCCGGCCTTCGGCGCGCAGCGCGCCGACGATGGCGGAACGGGCCTCCAGACGGTCCAGGCCCTGGAAGGGACCCGGGACCGTGATGACCGCGTGCTCGTCCATCACGGCGATGTTGGGCAGGTTGTGGCGCTGCCCGATCTCGAAGTCGTTCGGGTCATGGGCGGGCGTCACCTTGACGGCGCCGGTGCCGAACTCGGGGTCGACGTGCTCGTCGGCGACGACCGGGATGGAACGCTCGGTCAGCGGCAGGCGGATGAGCTTGCCGACGAGGTGCTTGTACCGCTCGTCGCCCGGGTGAACGGCGACGGCGGTGTCACCGAGCATGGTCTCGGCACGGGTGGTGGCGACGACGATGGAGTCGTCCCCCTCCCCGTACTTCATGGAGACCAACTCACCGTCGTCGTCCTGGTACTCGACCTCGATGTCCGAGATGGCGGTGAGACAGCGCGGGCACCAGTTGATGATGCGCTCGGCGCGGTAGATCAGCTCGTCGTCGTAGAGCTTCTTGAAGATGGTCTGGACGGACTGGGAGAGACCCTCGTCCATGGTGAAGCGCTCGCGCGACCACGCGACGCCGTCACCGAGGCGGCGCATCTGCCCGGAGATCTGCCCGCCGGACTCGGCCTTCCACTGCCAGACGCGCTCGACGAACGCCTCCCGGCCGAGGTCGTGCCGCGACTTGCCCTCCTTGCCGAGTTCCCGCTCGACGACGTTCTGCGTGGCGATGCCGGCGTGGTCCATGCCGGGCTGCCACAGCGTCTCGAAACCCTGCATGCGCTTACGGCGGGTGAGGGCGTCGATGAGGGTGTGCTCGAAGGCGTGTCCGAGGTGCAGGCTGCCGGTGACGTTCGGCGGCGGGATGACGACCGTGAACGGAGGCTTGTCGCTCTTCGCGTCCGCCTCGAAGTAGCCGCGCTCCACCCAGCGCTCGTACAGCGGCCCCTCTACATCGGCCGGCGCGTACTGGGTCGGCAGTTCGGCGTTGGGCTCTGGTGGCTGCTGCTGAGCGTTTTCGGTCACGGGATCAGTTTAGAGGCGTCATGGCCCTGTCCCGAAACGCGATTACTTCGTAACGGTGCGGTCCCCGGGGGCTTTGGGGCCTGACCTGTGCGCCAGGATGTTCGGAACGCATAAGTATCTGGAGGGGAACCCAGGAATGAGCTACAACCAGCCGGGCCCGTACGGCGGGCAGCCCGAGCAGCCCGGACCTTACGGTCAGCCGGGCCAGCCGGGCCCCTACGGCCAGCCGCCGCAGGCCCCTCAGCCCGGCTACGGCTACCCGCCCCAGGCTCCCCCCGCGCAGCCCGGCTACGGCTACCCCCAGCAGCCTCCCCCCGCGCAGCCCGGGTACGGCTACCCCCAGGGCGCCCCGCCGCAGACCCCTCCGTACGGCCAGCAGCCCCCCTACGGCACGGTCCCGATGCCACCCGAACCGTCCGGCGGCAAGAAGCGGACGGGCCTGATAATCGGCGGCGTGGCCGTGGTGGCGGCCATCGCGGTGGGGGCGTACCTCGTACTCGGCGGCAGCGGCAGCAGCTCCGTCGCGGACGACGGGCCGCACAAGCTGACGACGCCGGCGTCGGTCCTCGACAGCGCGTACAAGAAGTCCACCGACAGCGGCGACGACAACGGCATGACCAAGTCGGACCTGAAGGACGCCGAGGGCTGGGGCGTGAAGAACCCCAAGGACGTCAACGCGACCTACCAGTCGGGCGACAAGAGCAACCCGCTCGCGATGAAGCAGCTCTCGTTCGGCGGCATCTGGGGCACCATCGACGACCCGGGTGCGGCCGTCGACAACATGTTCGCCGGCATGAAGAAGAGCCAGGAGAAGGAAGGCACCAAGGACGGCGAGTTCGTCGGCAGTCCGAAGGCGTACACCCCGAGCGGTCTCGACGGTGCCGTCCTCAAGTGCCAGGAAGTCAAGATCAAGAACACCTCGTCCGGCCCCAGCTCGTTCACGATGCCGGTCTGCATCTGGGGCGACCACAGCACGCTCGGCCTGGTGATGCCGATCGACTTCGCGAGCATGATGGCCGGCAAGGGCAGCACCCCTGAGGCCGCGGCCGACATCGCCGTGAAGCTGCGCAAGGACGTCCGGGTCCCGGTCTCCTGACCTGGGCCGACCGTCCTGCGGTGAACGCAACGGACAAGGGGCGGGCGGGGGGGGTTTTTTTGGGTGCCCCTCCTTTGTCGTTGTTTGGGTGCGCCGTCTTCTTTTTCTCCCGTTCCCGGTCCCGCCGTGTGTTGGGGGGCAGGGG
>NZ_JBVJCT010000028.1:54010-116726 GCF_055588305.1 Streptomyces sp. NPDC042002
GCCAACGCGGCGGGAAGGCGGGGAGGGGGCGTCGGGGTTTGGGTTGTCGAGGGTGGGCGGGGGCCGATGGGGGGAAGCAACGGAGAGGGGGGCGCCCGGCGATTGCTCGCCGGGCGCCCCTTCGTCGTAAGTGCGTTGACTACGCCGTCTTCTGCTCCCCCGGTCCCCGGCCCCGTGCGTCGCGCGGGATCAGGGTCGGGTTGACGTTGCGCAGGACCACGTCGGCGGTGATGACCACGCGGGCGACGTCCTTGCGGGACGGGACCTCGTACATCACGGCCTGGAGGACTTCCTCCATGATGGCGCGCAGGCCTCGGGCGCCGGTCTGGCGGAGGATGGCCTGGTCGGCGATGGCCTCCAGGGCCTCGCGCTCGAAGTCCAGCTCCACACCGTCGAGTTCGAAGAGGCGCTGGTACTGCTTCACCAGGGCGTTGCGCGGCTCGACCAGGATCTGGAGGAGGGCCTCGCGGTCCAGGTTGTGGACCGAGGTGATGACCGGGAGACGGCCGATGAACTCGGGGATCATGCCGAACTTGACCAGGTCCTCCGGCATGACGGCCGCGAACTGGTCCTTGGACTCCAGCTCGCGCTTCGAGCGGATCGTCGCGCCGAAGCCGATGCCCTTCGCGCCGGCCCGGGACTCGATGAGCTTCTCCAGGCCCGCGAAGGCGCCGCCCACGATGAACAGGACGTTCGTCGTGTCGATCTGGATGAACTCCTGGTGCGGGTGCTTGCGTCCGCCCTGCGGCGGCACCGAGGCCGTGGTGCCCTCGAGGATCTTGAGCAGGGCCTGCTGGACGCCCTCGCCGGACACATCGCGCGTGATCGACGGGTTTTCGCTCTTACGGGCGACCTTGTCGATCTCGTCGATGTAGATGATCCCGGTCTCGGCCTTCTTGACGTCGTAGTCGGCGGCCTGGATCAGCTTCAGCAGGATGTTCTCGACGTCCTCGCCGACGTATCCCGCCTCCGTGAGCGCCGTCGCGTCGGCGATGGCGAACGGAACGTTCAGCATGCGTGCGAGGGTCTGCGCGAGGAGCGTCTTGCCGGAGCCCGTGGGGCCCAGCAGGAGGATGTTGGACTTCGCCAACTCGATGGCGTCCTCGCGGTTCTGGCCCGCGCTGTTCTCACCGGCCTGGACCCGCTTGTAGTGGTTGTACACCGCGACGGAGAGGGCCTTCTTGGCCGACTCCTGCCCGACCACATAGCCCTCGAGGAACTCGTAGATCTCGCGGGGCTTGGGGAGTTCCTCCCAGCGCACCTCGCTCGTCTCCGCGAGTTCTTCCTCGATGATCTCGTTGCAGAGATCGATGCACTCGTCGCAGATGTACACACCGGGGCCTGCGATGAGCTTCTTGACCTGCTTCTGGCTCTTGCCACAGAACGAGCACTTGAGCAGATCGCCGCCGTCACCGATGCGTGCCACGGTGTGCTTCCCCTTCGCCTGGGAGACGCCTACGTCCAGCGGCTCCTGGTGCTGCCTTATGTCCGACGGTACCTTGCCGAGCCCCTCGTCCGGGCCCCCCTTGGCGCGGTTCACTTTGTCGTGAACCGCATCAAGGAGCGGCAGACGATACAGCGATACGTCACACGACCGCGGAGTTGTTCATTTTCCGAGTGGAAATGATCTGGTCGATCAGGCCGTACGCGAGGGCGTCCTCGGCCGTGAGGATCTTGTCGCGCTCGATGTCCTCGCGGATCTTCTCGATCGGCGTGGTCGAGTGCTTGGCCAGCATGTCTTCCAGCTGCGCGCGCATCCGGAGGATTTCGTTCGCCGCGATCTCGAGGTCCGAGACCTGGCCGCGGCCGGTCTCGCTGTACGGCTGGTGGATCAGCACACGGGCGTTCGGAAGTGCCATGCGCTTGCCCGGGGTGCCGGCGGCCAGCAGGATCGCGGCGGCCGAGGCGGCCTGGCCCATGCAGACCGTCTGAACGTCCGGCTTCACGAACTGCATCGTGTCGTAAATGGCCGTGAGGGCCGTGAACGAGCCACCGGGGCTGTTGATGTAGACCGAGATGTCACGGTCGGGGTCCATCGACTCCAGGCACAGCAGCTGCGCCATGACGTCGTTGGCGGAGGCGTCGTCGATCTGCACGCCGAGGAAGATCACGCGCTCCTCGAACAGCTTCGCGTACGGGTCGTACTCACGCACGCCCTGCGAGGTGCGCTCGACGAAGCGCGGGATGACGTAGCGGGACTCCGCGCGAGGACCGGTGTACTCGGCCTGCGTGCGGGCGAAGAGGCCGCTGCCGGGGAAGTCGTTCACTGTGTCTCCTGAAAAACCTGAAAGGGCTGAGCGGTCGGCTGAGGGCACGCGGGGGGCCCGGTGCCACCCGGGGGCGGCAAGGGGCCCCGCGTCGCCCTCGGGGGCGCTGGAGGGGCTTACGCCGCCCCGGTGCCGCCGCCGCCCGGCATACCGGCAGCGGTGGGCATGATGTCGTCGATGAGGCCGTACTCCTTGGCCTCGATCGGGTCGAACCAGCGGTCGCGGTCCGAGTCACGAGTGATCTGCTCGACGGTCTGACCGGTGTGGAAGGAGGTCAGCTCCGCCATCCGCTTCTTGGTGTGCAGCAGCCGCTCGGCGTGGATCTTGATGTCCGACGCGGAGCCCGCGAGACCCGCGGAGGGCTGGTGGATCAGGATCTCGGCGTTCGGCAGGGCGAAGCGCTTGCCGGGGGTACCGGCGCTGAGCAGGAACTGGCCCATCGAGGCCGCCATGCCCATGGCGATCGTCACCACGTCGTTCTTGATGTACTGCATGGTGTCGTAGATCGCCATGCCGGCCGTGATCGATCCGCCGGGGCTGTTGATGTAAAGGTAGATGTCCTTGTCCGGGTCGGAGGCAAGGAGCAGCAGCTGCGCCGTGATCTTGTTGGCGATGTCATCGTCGACCGCCTGGCCGAGGAAGATGATCCGCTCGCCGAGCAGTCGGTTGTAGACCTGGTCGCCGAGGCCACCACCGATAGGGTCGCCGGCAGCTGTGGGCATCAGATTCGTCACGTATCCACCTGCTCGTCTTACGACGGCGCCGGGCCGTCTCACGTCTTCTGCAGGGACCTGGGACCCCGGGTTCCGCGCCGCCTCCCGACGGCGTCCGGGGACTCCCCTGCCCTCGTATTCATGGACCCTAACGCGCGGGTCCCTCCGGGGAATCCCGCAGAGGGAACTGTTCGCTGTGAGCGCATGCGCCGCGCTGGCCCGACCGGGGTTGTGGGCGCCCTCTTTCACGGGTGCGGGTCGGCAGCGCGCACCCTCGGAAGGCCGCACCCGTCGGGGCGCCAGGGGCCAGGAGCGCGGCTGCGGGCCAGCGGGGGTTGCTCGCGCAGTTCCCCGCGTCCCTGAACGGCCGACGGGCCCCCGGGAACAAGTTCCCGGGGGCCCGTCAGGCGTACAAGTGGGGCGATCAGGCCTCGGGGGTCTCCTCGGCCTCGGCCTCGGTGGCGCCCTCGGTGGACTCGGCGGTCTCGGCCGTCTCGTCCTCCTCGTCGTCGAGGTCGACGACCTCGCCGTTGGTGTCCTTGACCGTGGCGGCCTCGACGACGACCGCGAGGGCCTTGCCGCGGGCGACCTCGCCGACGAGCATCGGGACCTGGCCGCCCTCGACGACGGCCTGGGCGAACTGGTCGGGGGACATGCCGGAGGAGGCCGCGCGCCGCATGAGGTGCTCGGTGAGCTCCTCCTGGTTGACGTTCAGCTTCTCCTTGTTGACGAGCTCGTCCAGGACGAACTGCGTCTTGATGCCCTTGACCGCGGCTTCCTTGGTCTCGGCGTCGAACTCTTCCTCGGTCTTGCCCTGGATCTCCAGGTACTTCGCGAGGTCGAGGCCCATCTGGCCGAGCTGGTGGTGCTCGAGGTTGTGCTTACGGGTGTTGATCTCGTCCTCGAGCAGCTTCTCGGGGACGGGCACCTCGACGAGCTCCAGCAGCTTCTCCAGGACGCGCTCCTGGGCCTGCGTGGCCTGGTCGTACTGCTTCATGTTCTCGAGGCGCTTGCGGCTGTCCGCCTTGAGCTCGTCGAGGGTGTCGAACTCGGAGGCGAGCTGCGCGAACTCGTCGTCCAGCTCGGGCAGTTCACGGGCGGCGACCTGGGTGACCTTGACGGTGACCTCGGCCTCCTTGCCGGCGGCGGAGCCACCCTTGAGCTCGGAGGTGAAGGTGGTCTCGCCACCGGCCTCCAGGCCCTTCACGGCCTCGTCGATGCCTTCGAGCAGCTCGCCGGAGCCGATGGTGTACGAGACGCCGCTGGCGACACCGTCCTCCAGGATCTCTCCGTCGACCTTGGCCTCGAGGTCGAGGGTGACGACGTCGTCGTCCTGGGCGGCGCGCTCGACCGGGGAGGTCGACGCGAAACGCTCGCGCAGGTCGGTGACGGCCTTCTCGATGTCCTCGTCGCTGACCTCGATGGCGTCGACCTCGACCTCGATGCCGGAGTAGTCCGGGATCTCGATGGCCGGGCGGATGTCGACCTCGGCGGTGAAGTTCAGCGTCTCGCCGTCCTTCAGCTCGGTGATGTCGACCTCAGGCTGTCCGAGGACATTCAGCTCAGCCTCGTTGACCGCTTCGGTGTAGAACTTCGGGAGCGCGTCATTGACGGCCTCTTCGAGCACGGCGCCGCGACCGAACCGCTGGTCGATGACGCGGGCCGGGATCTTGCCCTTCCGGAACCCCTTCACCGTGACCTGCTGGTTGATCTTCTTGTACGCCGCGTCGAGGCTGTCCTTGAGCTCCTCGAAGGGCACCTCGACAGTGAGCCGAACCCGAGTCGGGTTCAGGGTCTCCACGGCGCTCTTCACGGTTCGGTCTCCTTGTGGCTGACTTCTTGGGGGGTTCTGCTGCGTGCTGCTGCCGGTCGGGCAGAGCCTGGGCGGATTCGCGGCCCTTGAGAGACGTAACACTGCAGACATACGGACACGCAGCTTGCATAGTAACCGCAGGCGGTACACGCCCCAAAAGGCGATCTTGTCCGGGCGGATCCCTGGCGGGTCCTGCCGGTGGTCGGGGTGGCGGGATTTGAACCCACGGCCTTCCGCTCCCAAAGCGGACGCGCTACCAAGCTGCGCCACACCCCGTCGGTGCGACACGTAGGGTACATGCCCGCAGGCAGCGCGGCTGCCGCATTTCGTGAGCGCCGACGCGGGCGGGAACGGGGTGTGCGATGTGGGCGGTCGACCCGCTACGATGCTTTCTGTGCCGCGGTCGCTGACCTGCGGCGCACCCTGTGCGGGCGTAGCTCAATGGTAGAGCACTAGTCTTCCAAACTAGCTACGCGGGTTCGATTCCCGTCGCCCGCTCCAGATGACGTAGGGCCAGGCCGGAGGTTCGTTCCTCCGCCTGGCCCTGAGTCGTTTCCGGGGCCGACGCCGGCCTCACGCGAGCCAGGTTCCGGCATGCTCGCACAGGTGGGCGGCCAGTTCGGGGGGCTGGAGTTCGAGGGCCGCCAGGGCCGACGCCTCCGGTGCGATCCGTACGGCCGAGAAGTCGCCCGTGTCGGGGTCGTCGAGTTCGGGGCCGCTCCGGCGGTCCGGGTGCAGGTCCAGCACATCGGCCCGGAAGTAGTGCCGTACGACGGTCGTCCGCTCGCCCGGTTCGGTCAGGGTCAGGAACTCGACGGCGGGACCGATGGTGGCGCCGACGGTGGTCCAGTACGGGGTGCCGCCGGGCCGTTCGCGGCGCAGGAACAGCAGACGGTCTCCGTCGCGCAGGACCGCGCGGACGTTGTGGCGGACCTTCGTCATGGCCGCCGCCCCCTCGGGCCCGGAGTTTCGGGCGCAGAGGTGTCCGTGACCGGCGCGCGGAGCCGGAGGCGCGCGCCCGGCGCAGACCGCGCCGCGCGTCCCGCACCCGTCCTCGGTCCGGCGACGGGCGCCTTACGCCGCGTCCCGTTCAGAAGCTGATCGAGTTGATGGTCTGCGCTATCGAATCGAGAAACCGGTTGATGGACGGGGCCATACCGGTCGACGCGAGGAAGAAGCCGAAGAGCACCGCGACGATGGCAGGTCCCGCCTTGATAGATCCTCCTCGGATCAGCACCACGAGGACGATCGCCAACAGCAGCACCACTGACAGCGAAATGGCCACAACTGATCACACCCTACGGTCGGTCCGCTCTCCCGGCCCGGGGGTGCAGCCCCGCACACCCCCGCCAGAACCATCGTGCCACCAACCGGCCGCTCGTATGCGGCAGGTGACGCATCGTTGGCCAGGGGCAGACCCGGGAGCGAGCCGGGCTCCAGCGGGCCGGCGCGGCACAGCCCTCCCCCGGCCCCGCGGAAACACGTCAACCGCACTGCCCCGCGCCGCAATTCGGGGGTACGCCCGGACAGCGAATTCACGGCGACCGTTGCCATGTCCACACATCCTGTTCGCAGGCAATTCGAATTGTTGCCGCAGGCACATCGCGGGCAGGGGACGCGGGCAACCAAAGCCCATCGAACAGGACATACCGCTGGAGTCGCCCGCGGGCGTTATGCACCGCTTAGTCGGCATGAAATGGGACAGAACACCCGCTGTCAGTAAGCGAATCGATATACGGAACCACTTGCGGATCGGCAGGCACACATCTCCGAATCCGGGGTAGACGCAGGCGATAAGCAGGAATGAGATCGAGCGTTTTACGAGAACACACAGACAACGCTAGGGTGCCTCAGATGTTCCACGCCGCCACGCCCCCCGTACGCGCAGCGAGGTCCAGGATCGTCTCCCGGAGTTCTTGGTGGGAGGGCCTGTGACCAACTCGCTCCGACCCCACGGCCACCACAGATCACCGCTCCCGCCGGCCCAGCAGTCGGCGGACGGAGTGCCGAGCCCGCGCTCGCCCCAGACCCCCGCGGCGGCTGCCGCCGGCGCCGCACCGGACGGCAAGCCCGCCAAACAGCGCGACGCCTTCTTCGACAACGCCAAGTACCTGGCGATCGTGCTCGTGGCCATGGGTCACTCGTGGGAGCCGCTGAAGGGCCAGAGCCGCTTCCTGGAAGCGCTGTACACGGTCGTGTACACCTTCCACATGCCGGCCTTCATCATCATCTCCGGCTACTTCTCGCGCAGCTTCGACATGCGCCCCGACCGCCTGAAACGACTGGTCACCGGGGTCCTCGTACCGTATGTCCTGTTCGAGACGGCGTACTCCCTCTTCGACCGCTGGGCCGGTGGCGACTCGAACCAGGCGATCAGCCTGCTCGACCCCTGGTACCTCACCTGGTTCCTGGTCGCGCTCTTCGTCTGGCGGCTGACGACCCCCCTGTGGAAGCTCGTCCGCTGGCCGGTTCCGCTGGCCGTGTGCGTCGCCCTGCTCGCGTCCGTCTCACCGGAGATCGGTGACGACCTGGACCTCCAGCGGGTGCTGCAGTTCCTGCCGTTCTTCGTCCTCGGCCTGTTCATGAAGCCCGAGCACTTCCAGTTGGTGCGCCGCCGCACGGTGCGCGTGCTGTCGGCGCCGGTCTTCGCCGCGGCGCTGGCGGTGGGCTACTGGGCGGTGCCCCGGATGAACACCGCCTGGTTCTTCCACCGCGACAGCGCGCAGGAACTGGGCGCCCCCTGGTGGGCGGGTGTCGTCATGACGCTCGCGCTCTACGGCTGCTCGCTGGTGCTCACCGCGTGCTTCTTCGCCTGGGTGCCGCGGCGCGCGTTCTGGTTCACGGCGCTCGGCGCGGGCACGCTGTACGGCTATCTGCTGCACGGCTTCGTCGTCAAGGCGTCCGAGTACTGGGGCTGGTTCGACCACGGGTGGCTGCACAAGCCGCTCGGCGAGGTCTTCGTGACGGTCGTCGCGGCCGCGCTCGTCACCGTCCTGTGCACCCGGCCCGTCCAGCGGATCTTCCGCTTCGCGATGGAGCCGGACATGGCGTGGGCGTTCAAGCGGGACGCGGCGGAAGTCGCCCGGCAGCGGGCGAAGGCCATCGCGTAACGGGCCGACGCGCGACCGGCCCGATCGGCATACGAAAAGGGCGGGCCCGGAGACTCCGGGCCCGCCCTTTTCGGCGCGGGCTCCCGCGGACGACCGCCGACGGCAGCGGACGGCAGCGGACGGCAGCGGACGGCAGCGGACGGCGATGAACGGCTGTGGACAACGGCGGGAGGCGGCGGCAGACGCCGGCGTTCAGCTCGGCGGCAGCCCCAGCAGGGTCCGCATCGTCGCGTACTTCTTCGTCAGGCGGGCCCGGGTGTGCTCGTCGAGGACCGCGAGGCGGCTCGGGTCGGCGTTGTGGGCCAGGTCGGACGCCTTGACCAGCAGGGCGCCCCGGGTGGTGCGGATGCGTCGCGCGTACGACTCCGGGGACTCGCCGTCCTGTTTGGTGAGCGCCAGCACGATGTCCTTCGTACCAGGGGTCAGCGCGGCTTCGTTCAGCCAGTCCTCGGAGAGGGCGTCGTCCTCGACGGCGTCGTGCAGCCAGGCCGCCGCTATCTGGTCGTCGTCACCGCCGCGCTCGCGGACGCCGTCCGCCACGGCTTGGAGGTGCTCGGTGTACGGCCGGCCGGCCTTGTCGGTCTGGGCGGCGTGCGCCGTGCGGGCGAGCGCTTCGACTTCGGCCAGGGTCAGGAGAGGTTGCGTCACGCGATCAGTGTCTCCTCGGTACGGGCCGCTGCCGCCGCGTTGCCGGAAACAATCGCGTTGCCGGAGGCGGCCGTGGGGCGCGGTCAGCGTACCGGGGTCAGGCCCTCGCGGCAGATAAGGAGGAGGGCCCGGTCGTCGTTGACGTCCCTGGCCACCGCCTCGATGAGGTGCCAGGCGGCGCCGTGGAAGCCGCCGGCGACATAGCGGTCGGCCGCGCCGGTGAGCCGGTCGATGCCCTCGACGATGTCCCGGTCGGCGGTTTCGACCAGACCGTCCGTGAACAGCATCAGCACGTCCCCGGGCCGCAGTGAGCCCTTCACCGGGTCGAACTGGGCGCCGTCGTACACCCCCAGCAGCGGGCCTTCCGCAGCCTTCTCCTCCCAGCGGCCGCTGCCCGCGCTGAGCTGGAGGCCCGGCGGGTGTCCGGCCGAGAAGAGTTCGTAGTCGCCCGAGTCGAGATCGAGCACCAGATGGATCGAGGTGGCGAAGCCCTCGTCCCAGTCCTGGCGCAGCAGATAGCCGTTCGCGGCGGGCAGGAAGGCGTGCGGCGGCAGGGAACCGAGGAGGCCGCCGAAGGCTCCGGACAGCAGCAGGGCACGTGATCCCGCGTCCATCCCCTTGCCGGACACGTCGGTGAGGACGACTTCGAGGGTCCGGCCGCCGTTCGTCCGCGCGGCCACGACGAAGTCCCCGGAGAAGGACTGCCCGCCCGCCGGGCGCAGCGCCATCTCGCGGTGCCAGCCCAGTGGCAGTTTCGGCAGCTTGCTCTGCACCCGGATGCGTTCGCGCAGGTCGAAGAGCATGGTGCCGCCGCGCCGCCAGGGCACACCCACCCGGCTGCGGAACTGCGCGATCAGCAGTCCGAAGAAGCCGCAGGCCGCGACCACCAGGACCACGCCCGGCGTGACCCGGGACGGGCCCTCCGTGTAGGGGCCGAGCTTCACGGACTCCACTATCAGCGCGGTGGCGGCGGCCGCGTACAGCCCGAGCAGGCTGGCGGGCCGGAGCAGCAGTCCGCCGGCCACGATCGGCAGGACCAGGGCGGAGGGCGAGCACCACACCGAGTTGACCAGGGTCGTGGAGGCGATCACCGGGATCGTGACCAGCAGACCGGCGAGCGCGATCCAGTCCGAACCGTCCCCGCGGAAGTAGTCGACAGCGGATCTGCGCAGCCCTGTGCGGGCCCGGTGCCATTGCTTCTTCAACCGGGCCGTGAACGTATCGGCCGCCGCGCGCCGCTCTCGTCCTGCTGCCATTAGTTCGGGACCCTATCCATCGGACCAGGTGCTTGGCACGGGAGGTCCCACTTGTCCCCCCTCCGAGCGCTCAACTTCACAGAGACCTGCACAGGCACGTTCCGGTCGGAGGCCGTGCCGGCCGGGCGAAATCCCCTCGCTCGTACCGCAATGCCCTGGTAGGCATGGGCTATGACGACTGACGTTCGGGTGCTGCGGCAGGCCGACTGGGACAAGTGGTACGACAACCTGATCCGCGCGTTCGGAGGTGTGGCGGAGTCGTCCGAGGAGCGCGAACTGTGGAACGCGCTCACAGAGTACGACCGTGCGCTGGGCGTGTGGGACGGACGGAGTTGTGTGGGTACGGCGGGGGCCTTCTCCTTCCGTGTCACCGTCCCGGGCGGCTCCTCGGTACCGGCGGCCGGGATCACGGCGGTGAGCGTCGCGGCCACGCACCGGCGGCGCGGGGTGCTCACCGCGATGATGCGCCGCCAGCTGGACGACATCCGTGCCGGGGGCGAGCCGCTCGCCGTCCTGACCGCGTCGGAACCGGCGATCTACGGGCGGTTCGGCTACGGCATCGGGACCCTCCAGATCAACGCGGAGATCGACACCAGTCGCGTACGTCTGTCCGTGCCGCCCGGGACCGACGACGTACGGCTGCGCTACGCGGTGCCCAGGGATGCGCTGGACGCGTGCGAGGCGGTGTACGCGCGGCTCGTACCGGAGCGTCCCGGGATGCTGGCCCGGCAGCCCGGCTGGCAGCGGCTCGGGGTGCTCGACACGGAGGACCAGCGCAGCGGCGCCTCGCCCCTGCAGTGCGTGGTGGCCGAGCGGGACGGCGAGGTCGTGGGCTACACGCGCTTTCGGGTCAAGCCCGAGTGGGGCCCGTCCGGGCACAACGGGACGGTCATGACGGTGGATCTGGAGGGACTGGATCCGGCGGTGCGGGCCGCGCTGTGGCGGTTCCTCTTCGACGTCGACCTGACGACCACGCTGATCACCCGGGGCCGGCCGGTGGACGAGGCCTGGCAGTTCATGGTCTCCGACATCCGCCGCTGCCAGCTGCGGATGAAGGACGCGCTGCATGTGCGGCTCGTCGATGTCGGGGCGGCGCTGGAGGCGCGGACCTATCAGGCGCCGGTGGACGTGGTGTTCGAGGTCGAGGACTCCTTCTGCCCCTGGAACGAGGGGCGTTGGCGGCTCACCGGGGACGCGAAGGGAGCGACGTGCGTCCGGACCGAGGACGCTCCTGATCTCGCCTTGTCCGTAAGGGAGTTGGGGGCGGTCTATCTCGGCGGGGTGACGCTGGCCTCGCTCGCGGCGGGCGGCCTGGTGCGTGAACTGCGGCAAGGGGCGCTGGCGGAGGCGTCGATGGCGTTCACCTCGGTGGTCGCGCCCTGGCTGCCGCACGGGTTCTAGGACCCGTGACCGTGCCCTGCCTGACGCACGGGTTCTAGGACCCGTGCGCCGCGCCCCGACTGACGGAAACACCCTGGCGGCGGTCCCGACTCGGCCCGGATTCAGGCCTTTTGGCAGGCCGGGCACCAGAAGAGGTTACGGGCGGCGAGATCGGCGGTGCTGATCTCGCCGCCACAGATGTGGCAGGGCAGGTTGGCCCTGCGGTACACGTAGACCTCGCCGCCGTGGTCGTCCACGCGCGGCGGGCGGCCCATCGCCTCGGGGGTGTGCTCCGGGCGGACCGTGTCGATGCGGTTGTTGCGGACGCCCTCGCGCATGAGATCCACGAGGTCGGACCAGATCGCGTCCCACTCTCTCGCGCCGAGGTCCTTGCCCGCGCGGTACGGATCGATGCCGTGCCGGAAGAGGACCTCCGCGCGGTAGACGTTGCCCACGCCCGAGATGACCTTCTGGTCCATGAGCAGCGCGGCGATCGTCGTACGGCTGCGGGAGACCCGGCGGTACGCGGCCGACGGGTCGGCGTCCGGGCGCAGCGGGTCCGGGCCGAGGCGGTCGTGTATCGCGCGCTTCTCGTAGTCCGTGATCAGGGCGCAGGTGGTGGGGCCGCGCAGGTCGACGTACGCGGTGTCGTTCGTGAGGCGGAGCCGGACGGTGTCCGTGGGCGGCGGGGCGGGCGTGCCGCCGAAGCCGACCTTGCCGAAGAGGCCCAGGTGGATGTGGATCCACCGCTCCGGACGGAAGCCGAGGAAGAGGTGCTTGCCGTGGGCCTGCGCCGCGGTCAGGACCGATCCGTCGAGGAGGGCCGCGGCGTCGCCGAACTTGCCCTGGGGGCTGGTGACGCGGACGCCGCGGCCACCGAACGCGGCGAGGCAGTCCTCCGCGAGCCGGTGAATGGTGTGCCCCTCGGGCACCGTTCCTCCCGCTGTCTCTCGTCCGACGGCCGGACGGCCGCGTCCGGCCGTCGGCCCGTCGGTGCTACGCCTGCGGCTGCTGCGGGTGGTGGGCCGGGATCGGCGGGAGTTCCCGGGTCGTCTCGTAGTCCGCGAGCATCTCGATGCGGCGGACGTGGCGCTCTTCGCCGGTGAACGGGGTGTTGAGGAAGGTCTCGACGAACTTCGTCGCCTCTTCCTCGGTGTGCATACGGGCGCCGACGGAGATGACGTTCGCGTTGTTGTGCTCGCGCCCCAGCGCCGCGGTCTGCTCGCTCCAGGCGAGTACGGCCCGTACGCCGGCGACCTTGTTCGCGGCGATCTGCTCGCCGTTGCCGGAGCCGCCGATCACGACGCCGAGGGCGTCCGGGTCGGCCACGGTGCGCTCCGCGGCGCGGAGGCAGAACGGCGGGTAGTCGTCCTGGGCGTCGTAGATGTGGGGCCCGCAGTCGACGGGCTCGTGGCCGGCGGACTTGAGCCACTCGACGAGGTGGTTCTTCAGTTCGAGACCGGCATGATCGGAGCCGAGATACACGCGCATGGTCCGAGTGTGACACGACCGTTTCCGGTCGGCCTCGCCGGGGGCTGCTCCCGAAAACAGCGAGCAATCCTACAGAACCTCAAGGAAACCTCAAGTAACGATCTGGATTCAAAGGTTCACGAATTCCTTTGCCTCCGTTTCACTGGACCAACTCGTACGCCGGTCCACACGATGGATCAGCGCGTGCCCCGTACACCGCTCGTACGGGTTGGGCGCTCTGTACGGGAATCTGCTCATCCGGCGCAAAGGAATCCCCTCATGACCTCGCAGCCGACCCCCACGAAGGCCGCACAGGCCCCCGGAGGCCCCGGAGAACCCGGTGGCGGCCTCCAGGCCGGGCTCAAGAACCGTCATCTGTCGATGATCGCCATCGGCGGTGTCATCGGCGCCGGGCTCTTCGTGGGCTCCAGCACCGGCATCGCCACCGCGGGCCCCGGCATCCTGCTCTCGTACGCCCTCGTCGGCACGCTCGTGGTGCTGGTGATGCGGATGCTCGGTGAGATGTCCGCCGCCAACCCGACCTCGGGCTCGTTCTCCGCGCACGCCGACCGCGCGCTCGGCCGCTGGGCGGGCTTCTCCATCGGCTGGCTGTACTGGTTCTTCTGGGTGGTGGTGCTGGCCGTGGAGGCCACCGCCGGCGCCAAGATCCTCGAAGGCTGGATGCCGGGCGTGCCGCAGTGGGGCTGGGCGCTCATCGTGATGGCGGTGCTGACGGCCACCAACCTGGTCTCCGTCGGCTCCTACGGCGAGTTCGAGTTCTGGTTCGCCGGGATCAAGGTCGTGGCGATCGGCGCGTTCATCCTGGTCGGCGCTCTCGCGATCTTCGGGGTGCTGCCGGGTGTGGACGCCCCGAAGGCGGGCCTGGGCAATCTGACCGACCACGGCGGATTCCTGCCGCACGGGCCCGGCGCGATCCTCACCGGTGTGCTGCTGGTCGTCTTCTCCTTCATGGGCAGCGAGATCGCGACGCTCGCGGCCGGTGAGTCCGAGGACCCGCAGCGGGCCGTCACCAAGTCGACGAACAGCATCATCTGGCGTATCGCCGTCTTCTACCTGGGCTCGATCCTCGTCGTCATCGCCCTGCTCCCGTGGAACGACCCGTCGATCAAGGACAAGGGCTCGTACGTCGCCGCCCTCGACTCCCTCGGCATCGCGCACGCCGGTCAGATCATGAACGTCATCGTGCTGACGTCCGTGCTGTCCTGCCTCAACTCCGGCCTCTACACCGCCTCCCGGATGGCCTTCTCGCTGGGTCAGCGCGGGGACGCGCCGAGGGCGTTCGCCAGGACCACGCGGCGCGGTGTGCCGATGACCGCCATCGTCGTCTCGGTCGTGTTCGGCTTCGTGGCCGTCTTCTTCAACTACAAGTTCCCGGACTCGGTCTTCCTCTTCCTGGTCAACTCCTCCGGTGCGGTCGCCCTGTTCGTGTGGCTCGCCATCTGCTTCTCGCAGCTGAGGATGCGGAAGATCATCCAGCGCGAGGCGCCGGAGAAGCTCGTCGTGCGGATGTGGCTCTATCCGTATCTGACCTGGGCGACCGCCGCGATGATCGTCTTCGTGCTCGGCTACATGCTGACCGACACCGAACACGACGGCCGGGAGACCGTGCTGCTGTCGCTGCTCGTCGCGGCGATCGTGCTGGTCATCGCGTTCGTCCGGCAGAAGACCGGGGCGGGCGCCCGCCCGTCCGCGCAGCCGGTCGCGAGCGGCTCTCGCGATGAGACCCAGGCCGAGGTGCGCGCCTGACCCGCCACCGAAGCCTGCGTGGGGAGGGGCCCGCGGCAGATCGCCGTGGGCCCCTCCCCATTTCCTTTTCCGTGCCCCGCTCCATTGGCCTTTCCGTGCCCGGCTCCATTGCTCTTCCGTTCCCCTCCCTCCGGCGGGCGGGCCGCGGCGACGGCCGGCTCACAGCACGGTGAAGCTGTTCTTGACCTGGTCGTAGACCCGGAGGGCCCGGTCCTCGATGTCCTGGTGGTACCAGGTGTTGATCTGGTACGACTTCCCGTCGGCGTCGAAGCCGAGCAGCCGCGCGTGCCAGCTCACTCCCTTGAGCGTGAAGGTGTACTCCCAGACGACCGCGGTCCGGCCCCGGAACGTCGTCTCCTCCAGCCGGATCTTCCGGTAGTCCCGCCCCTGGCGGGCGTTCTGCTCGGAAGTCGTCCAGGTGTCCATCAGATTCCCCTTGGCGAGGGAGGACTTGGCCGCCAGTTCCTGGGCGCCGTCGGGCGCGGTGTAGTGCACCTCGGAGCCGGTCTGCAGATCGCGCCGCCAGCCCTTGGGCGTCACCCACGCGTATCCGCCCGCCTCCCTGCGCGCTCCCGGGGGCAGGCCGGGCGGGCGTGAGGTGCCCTCGACGGTGGGCGCCGGGGACGCGGCGCCTCCGGCGGTGGAGGCCGTCGACGCGGACGAGCCCGCGGCGGTACCCGTGCTGCCGCCGGGCGATCCACCGGTCATGGCGACGACGGCCCAGACGACGGCTCCCGCCGCGACGACCCCGGCGGCGGCGAATCCGGTACGGCGCCTGGCGCGACCCTGGCCCCAGCTCTGGCCCCAGCTCTGGCTCCGACCCTGGCTCCGGCCTTCTCCGGAGCCGGACGGCGTTGCGGGGTCCGGGAGTTCGCCCGGTGGCCGCACTACGGGCACGGGTTCCGTGGGCAGTTGGGAAGGAGGGCGCGAGCCGGGCTCCACGCGCGGTTCGGACGGTGTCCGCGAACTGGGCTCCGTGCGCGGTTCGGAGGGAACTTCGGTGGAGGCGTTGGCGGTCGCCGACAGGTCGGGGTCCCTGGGGGCGGAGAGGACGGAGGGGACGGATTCGGGTCGGGCGGGCGCGGAGTGTTGTGGGGAACGCGCCGGTGAATCCATCCGGAAGTCGGGCGGGCCCTTCCGGGTCGGAGTGGGCCGGATCGGGATGGCGTCGTAGACGGAGTGGTACTCGGGCACGGGCTCGGACCCGGGGTCCGGGTCAAGGTCGCGCTCCGGCTCGGGGGCGAGGTCGGGCTCGGACCCGGGGTCCGGGTCCGGGTCGAGGCCGCGCTCCAGTTCGGGGTCGAGGTCGGGCTCGGACCCGGGGTCCGGGTCCGGGTCGAGGCCGCGCTCCGGCTCAAGGTCGGGCTCGGACCCAGACCGGGACTCAAGGCCGGACTCGGACTCGCGGTCGGACTCGCGGTCGGACTCGGACTCACGGCTGGCCTCGGACTCGGGGTCGGCTAGAGGCGCAGGATCCGGCCTTCGCGGATCGGTGATGCCGGCGGGCTGTGCGTCCGCAGGCGGACGGGGTTCGGGGGGAGCCGTCGGCGGTCCGGCGGGACCGGGCGCGCTCGTCACCGGTGGACGGACGAGTTCCGCAAGCCCTGCCTCAAGTTCCTCCAGACCGGGCCGCGTGGTCGGTTCCTTCTCCAGGAGGGCGGCCAGGATCTCCCGCAACCCACCTGTCCCTGCGGGGAGTTCGGGCTCCTCGTAGAGGACCGCGTGCAGGGTCGCGAGGGTGGTGGAGCGGGAGAACGGGGAGCGGCCCCCGAGGGCCGCGCAGAGCGTGGCGCCGAGGGACCACACGTCGGAGGGCGGCCCCTGCGGGCGGCCGGAGATCCGCTCGGGGGCCATGTAGTCGGGGGAACCGACCAGCATGCCGGCCATGGTGAGCGCCTCGGCGTCCCGAAGCGCGGCGATGCCGAAGTCGGTGAGGACGACACGGTGCCGTCCGGCGCGCTCGACCAGGACGTTGCCCGGCTTGATGTCGCGGTGCAGCACACCCTGGGCGTGCACCTGGCGCAGCGCCCCGACCAGTTCGAGGCCGACCCGGGCCGCCTCGCGCGCGTCCAGCGGTCCGTCCTCCACCACGACCCGTTCGAGGGAGCGGCCCGCGACGAGTTCCATGACGATCCACAGCCGCTCGCCCGCGTCCACGACGTCGTAGATGCGGACGACGCCTGGATGGTCGATCCGGGCCGTCGCCCTGGCCTCGCGCAGGGTGCGTTCCCGGCGCGTGCGGGTGTCCTCGGGATCGAGTCCGTCTATGCGCATTTCCTTGACCGCGACCTGCCGGTCCAGCATTTCGTCGGCGGCTCGCCACACCCGCCCCATTCCCCCCTGACCAATACTCTCGACCAGCCGATAACGTCCGGTCACCAATAATCCCGGAACACCACCCTGTACGTTCGCCGACAATCTCTGCACCCCCTCAACATCAGCCACAATCGCCCGTCACAACAGAAACACAATGGTCACACTTCAGGCCGTACCAGCATAGTGCGGAGAAATCTTGTGGTACCTCTTCAAGTACTGCGAATTCAGGCGCAGCCAAGGGGGACGAACATGAGTTCTCGTCGGACGACGACCATTACGGGATCGCTGCTCACGGCATGCTTCTCGACCGTGATGATCCTTTCCTACACCGCCGTCGCGGACGACCAGGGGCCGGGGAGCGGCAAGGGCGGAAAGGCGATGGACAAGCCGCCGGCGGGCGTGGAGGTGACCACGCTGCTGCCGGAGAAGATCTCGGTCGACAACGGTACTCAGAAGACGGTGATTACCGCCACGGTAAAGAATGAAGGGACCAAGGAAAGCGGCGGCATCAGGCTGCTGGTGGTCGGATTCGACGGCCTGAAGGTCAAGAACGTCAAAGGCTGCACCGCCATGGCCGAAAAGGATCTGCCCAAGGGGTCGAACAGCGGTTTCATCTGCTCCACCGGCAATCTCGCGGTGGGAAAATCGAAATCGTACGACGTCGACGCCACGTTCGATCTGAGCAGGACCGGAAAGATCTGTCTTCCGGTCCAGACGAGCGACGGGAAGAAGACGTACTGGCAGCAGGGCCCGGTTCCGTTCGGTACGACGAACCCGTCGCCGAACGCCCCGGCGACCCCGCTGCTGCTGGGCACCGACAACAAGCCGGTGGCACCGGGCGGCGACGCGCTGCCGAGGACCGGGGCCGGGAGCGGGGTCCTGCCGTTCGGTATGGCGGGCGCGGCCCTGATGTCGGCCGGAGCGGCGGGGCTGTGGTGGGTCGGCCGCAGGCCCCGGCAGGAGCGCTGACCGCCGGGCACGGCACCGGGTGAAAACGCGCGGAGGCCCGCCGGGTGAGGTCGGAACACGACCCGGCGAGCCTCTTGCACGGAACGACGCCGTCACGGACGCGGGCGCCACCGGACGGGGGCACCACTACGTCACGGACGCGGGCGTCACTTCTTGTCGATGAGCTTCCATGCCGTGGGCAGGACGCCCATGGCCAGGGCGGCCTTGAGGACATCACCGATCAGGAACGGGGTGAGGCCCGCCGCGACGGCCGCGCTCGCCGACATGCCGGTGGCCAGGGCCAGGTAGGGAACGCCGATCGCGTAGACGATCGCCTCGCCGAGCAGCATCGTGCCCGCCATGCGCAGCACGGAACGGTCGGCGCCTCGGCGGGCCAGGGCACCCACGACGGTGGACGCGAGCAGCATGCCGAGGATGTAGCCGAAGGACGGTGCCGCGGCGCCGGAGCCGCCGTCCGCGAACCACGGAACGCCGACCATGCCGACCAGCGCGTACACCGCGAGCGACAGGAAGCCGCGGCGCGCGCCGAGCGCCGTGCCGACGAGCAGCGCGGCGAAGGTCTGGCCGGTCACCGGCACCGGGGAACCCGGGACGGGCAGCGAGATCTGGGCGGCGAGGCCGGTGAGGGCGGCACCGCCGAGCACGAGGGCGACGTCACGGACGCGGGAGGCCGGAAGAAGGTCGGCGAGGACCTCGCCGGGTCGGGAGGGCGTGGCGACAGCGGTGCTCATGAGGACTCCGGCGAACGGGAATACCCCCTTGGCTCACAGGGAGCTCGGGGGAGGACAGGTCGGGACACGGTGACGCTATCCCAGGGGCATACGGGTGATCACCGTCAGCGCTCGACAAAGCGCGGATCCGGAGATTGGTGGGCTCCTTACAAAGAGTGCCCGGTACACCTGCCCGGAGGTGATGCTGGTCACTGAGGTGAAGTCGTTTCCGCTACGGGACTGTTCGGGGCCGGGACTGTGGAGACTCACCAAAGGGACTTTCGCGGTGTCGGCCTCCGCCCCACCCCACGTCGACCCCTCGCCGGGGCTTGCGCGCCGCCGGCTCCGCCGGGCTCTCCCACTGCGGGCCGGAGCGGGAACGGGCCCTGGCTGTCCGGTCCTTGGGCGTACCTGGCAGGCCCCATGACCAACCCCCTACCCTTCACCCCATGGTTCCCCAGGCCCTGAACTTCGCGTCGCGTCGCTATGTCGACCTGCGACGCCAGGGCACTGCCACCTGTCGACGCCCGTCCTGAGGCGGGGCGGAGCGGATCCGGCTCGCCGGTACGAGACCACAGCGGACCACACCAGGCGCACGTCGCCCCCGAGGTGACGTGGCGTACGTGACGGCGCAGTGCCGGACCAGCCCCGAGGAAGAGCCCCATGGCCAGTACCGTGGCACCCCCTTCGACATCCCCGCGCTCCCCCGTACTCGACCGGCGCCGGGCCAGCGCCAGCGTGATCCTGCGGTCCGTGCTGGAGCACGGACCGGTCGCCCGCAGCACGATCTCCCGGCTGACCGGACTCTCCCCGGCGTCGGTGACCGACTACTGCGCCCGGTTCACCGAACGGGGCCTGATCCGGGAGGCCGCCGCGCCTCTCCGGTCGGGCGGGGTCGGGCGGCCGCATCTCCCGGTCGACCTGGACCGCTCCCGGTTCGTGGTCGGCGGAGTACACGTGGCCGTGCCGTACACGACCGTCGCGCTGCTGGACCTGCGCGGGCGCGTCCTCGCCGAGAAGCGTCTGCGGCACGACCGCACCGAGCCGGGCCTGGTTCTCGCGAACGCCGCGGACGGGATCACCGCCCTCCTCGCGGGCTTCCCCGGCCGTACCGCCCTGGGTATCGGGGTGGCGGCCGGCGGCTGGGTCGACCCGGACTCCGGCACGATCGTGGAGCACACGCTGCTGGGCTGGCGCGACGTGGCCGTCCGGGAGGCCATCGGGGCACGCACGGGACTGCCGGTCCATGTGGACGGTCACGCGCGGGCGTTGGTGAACGGGGAGCGGCTGTTCGGGCGGGCCCGGGGCAGCCGGAGCGTGCTGCATCTCTTTGTCGGCAATGTGGTGGATGCCGCCTTCGCCACCCACGACCAGGTGCACTACGGGCCGCGCTCGCAGGCAGGCGCGATCGCCCATCTGCCCCTGACGGGAGGGTCGGAGCGGTGCGACTGCGGGCGGACGGGGTGCCTCCAGGCCGAACTGAGCGAACGGACACTGTGCCGGCGGGCCCGTGAACTGGGTGTCATCGACGGCTCGAATCCCCAGCACGTGCTCTCCGCGGCGACCGACGGCGACCCGCTGGCCGTACGGCTGCTGCTGGAGCGGTCCCGGATGGTCGGGCGGGCGGCGGGGCTGCTGCTCGACGTGCTCAACCCGGAGACGGTCGTCGTCACCGAGATCGGTGCCGTGCACCGGGAGGACTGCCTCGGCGCGCTGCGCGAGGCGGTGGGCCCGGAGCGGGCGTCCGCTGTCGTCCCGACCAGCTTCCCGGATTCGGTGCTGGCCGTGGCGGGCGGATCGGTCGTGCTCGACGTCCTGTACCGCGATCCGCTGGGCTCCTCGGGCTCGCGCCGGGGCTCCTCGGGCTCGCGTCCGACTTCTTCGGGCGCACGTCTGGGTTCTTCGGGCTCCCCACCGGGAGCGAATTAATTCAGAAAGTCGGAATGTTGACAGGGCTCGTTCCCGGACAGGAGCATCATGTGCATGAGCAGCGCGCGGGTGCAGGTTCCGCTCACCAAGTGCCGTGTGGTCGACCTGATGCGGGTCGCACGCACACGTTGTTGCTGACCCATTGCCGCTGATCCGCTGACACGCCGATCCACTGACGGTGATCCGCTGAAGCGCTGAGGTCCGTTCGGCAGCCTTCGCCCGGAAGGCCACTCGACCGCCGTTGCGCCGTCACGCCGTCACGCGGAAGACCGGTCGGCCGTCGTCGCACCGGGGCAGGTCCGTCGACGTCGCCGCGCGGAGCGTTCAACTGCCGTCGTCCCCGGCCGGCTCGTCCCCTCAGGCACGCCACCAGCGTGCGTCCCTTCGGCGTGCGTCCCGTCCTTCCGGCTTCGCCCTGCCCGGAACTCCGCGCGCCCTCCCGCCACTTGGAATCCCCGGAGTCCTTCCATGCCACCACAGTCGTCACAGTCCCCCTTGTCCTCCTCCTCGCCCTCCAGGCCCGGTGTCGACCGGCGCGTGTTCCTGTCCTCCGTGCTCGGCGTGGCCGCCGCCGGGCTGAGCGGCTGCGCGGGTGCCAGTACGGCCGACGCCCGCTCCGGGGCGGACATATCGGCGCCCCTGTCCGGCAAGGTGCCGCGGGGCACCAAACTCTCGATCGCCTCGTACCAGGGCGTCCAGGAACTCCAGTTCAAGCTGGCGGGGCTGGCCGCACTGCCGTTCACCGTCTCCGACTGGGTGAACATCGGCGCCGGTCCCGATGTCATCAACGCGTTCCGCGCCAAGTCCCTGGACGTCGGGAACAACGCGGGCATCCCGCCGATCCAGGCGCACTTCCAGGGCTTCGACGCGAAGATCGTCGCGATCAACATCACCCGCAAGCCCAACTACCTGTTCGCCACCAAGCCCGGCAGCGACATCCGGGACGTGCGGGACTTCAAGGGCAGGAAGCTGGCCTTCTCGCAGGGCCAGGCGCAGGGTGTCGTCCTGCTGCGCGCCCTCAAGCAGGCCGGCATCGCCTACGGCGACGTGACCCTCGTACCGCTGACCAGCAACCAGTTCCTCACCGCGCTCCAGGCCGGCCAGGTGGACATCGCACCGCTCGCCAACAGCCAGAGTCCGGCCTACCTCAAGCAGTACGGGTCCAAGGGCGCCCACACCATCGCCACCGACGTGGTGGACCTGCTCAACCTGCTCTGGGCGCCGGCCTCGGTGCTGGCCGACCGCGCGAAGGCGGCCGCGGTCGCCGCGTACATCCCGCGCTGGGCGAAGGGCCAGGTGTGGGCGTACGAGCACCCCGGCGCCTGGAACGAGGAGTTCTACGTCAAGACGCAGAACCTGACACTCGCGCAGGCGCAGTCGATCACCGCGCTCGCCAACAAGCCGCTGTTCCCGCCGAGTTGGGACGAAGCCGTCAAGTGGGAGCAGGAGACCGCCGATCTGCTGGCGGCGGGCGGCTTCGTGAAGGGGTTCAAGGTCGACTCGCTCTTCGACCGGCGTTTCGAGGCCATCGCGGCCAAGTCCGTCCCCGCGGAATACCGGAGGTGACGGCCATGACGACCAGGACCACGACCACGGCCAGGACCACAACCGGGACCACCCACTCCCCCACTCCTTCGACCGCGATCACGGACGACGCCGACGCCGGAACCGGGCAGGCCTCGGCCCCGGCCGCAACGGTCGGGACAGAGACGGGGGACACCGGGGCGGGTGAGACCGCGGCGGGCGACACCGGCGCGGGTGAGACCGGGGTGGACGAACGCCGGTCCCGTCGGGCTCGTCGTGCCCGGCGCCGCGGCCTCGCGCCCGGCAAGCGGCTGCCCGCCTCCCGGCTCATCGGTCCGGCGTTGTTCCTCGCCCTGTGGGCCGTCGCGTCCGCCGCCGGACAGCTGGACCCGGGCGCGATTCCCGCACCCTGGACGGTACTGAGGACCACCGGTCATCTGTGGACCGACGGCACCCTGCCCACCGATGTGCTGACGTCCCTGGAGCGCGCGGGATACGGGTTCGCGTTGGGCCTGACCGCCGGGGTCGTCCTCGCCCTCGCGTCCGGGCTCAGCCGGGTCGGGGAGGCGCTGATCGACGGGACCGTGCAGCTCAACCGGGCGATCCCGACCCTCGGCCTGATCCCGTTGTTCATCCTCTGGCTCGGCATCGGCGAGACCTTCAAGATCGCGATCATCGCCATCGTCGTCTACATCCCGATCTACCTGAACCTGCACTCCGCCCTGTCCGGCATCGACCACCGGTATGTCGAACTCGCCGAGGTACAGGGGCTGTCGAGGATCCGTTTCGTACGGGAGATCGTGATCCCCGGCGCGCTGCCCGGCTTCTTCGTCGGACTGCGGCTCGGGGTGACCGCCTCCTGGCTCTCCCTGGTCGTCCTGGAGCAGATCAACGCCACCAGCGGCCTCGGCTACATGATGTTCCAGGCCCAGAACTACGGCCGGACCGACATCATCCTCGTCGGTCTGCTGATCTACGGCATCTTCGGGCTCGTGTCCGACAGCGCGGTTCGTCTCATCGAACGAAAGGTGCTGTCGTGGCGACGCACACTCAGCAACTGACCCGTTCCCACACGGTCCGACTGCGTGGTCTCACCAGGTCGTTCGAGGGTCGTACGGTCCTCGACGGGATCGACCTCGACCTCCCGGCGGGCCAGTTCACCGCCCTGCTCGGACACAGCGGGTCCGGCAAGAGCACGCTGCTGCGCGCCATCGCCGGCCTGGATCACGGCGTCGCCGGGAGCGGGCGGCTCACCGCCCCGGACAGGGTGTCCGTCGTCTTCCAGGACTCCCGGCTGCTGCCCTGGCGCCGCGTCCTCGACAACGTCCTGCTCGGCACGGACGGCCGGGAGGCGGCGGAGAGGGGCCGCTCCGCCCTCGCCGAGGTGGGACTCGCGGGGCGCGAACGGGCCTGGCCCAACGAGCTGTCCGGTGGGGAGGCACAGCGCGCCGCCCTGGCCCGTTCGCTCGTACGGGAACCCGAACTGCTCCTCGCCGACGAACCGTTCGGGGCGCTGGACGCGCTCACCCGGATCCGGATGCACGTGCTGCTGCGCGAACTGTGGGAGCGCCACCGTCCGTCCGTGCTGCTCGTCACGCACGACGTGGACGAGGCGATCGTGCTCGCCGACCGGGTGCTCGTGCTCGACCGCGGCCGCATCGGCCTCGACCTGGCCATCGACCGCCCGCACCCGCGCTCGTACCGCGATCCCCGGCTCGGCGAGTACCGCGAACGCCTACTGAGCGCCCTCGGGGTGACCGAGGACGTGACAGGAACACCGGAAGGAACGGAACACCGGGGAACGACGGCGCGCCCCACCACGGAACCGGACGGAACCACGGCACAGCCCGCCGCGAAACCGGACGGAGCCACGGCACGGTTCACCGCGGGACCGGACAGAACGGCGGGCGACGTCACCGCGGGACCGGACGGAACAGCGGACGACGACACCGGGCACGGCCTGTCCGCGCACCAGAAGGAGAAGCACCCGTGACCAGTCCGCGCCGACTCCATCTCAACGCCTTCCTGATGAACACCGGCCACCACGAGGCCTCCTGGCGGCTCCCGGAGAGCGACCCGTACGCCCATGTCGAGACGGCCCACTACGTACGCCTCGCCCGGCTCGCCGAACGCGGCACCTTCGACTCGCTCTTCCTCGCCGACGGCCCGGTCCTGTTCAACAGCGTGGGCCAGCGCCCGTCCGGTGCCCTCGAACCCATCACCCTGCTCACCGCGCTGGCCACCGCCACCGAACACATCGGCCTGATCGCCACCGCGTCCACGTCCTACAACTCCCCCTACAACCTGGCCCGCAGATTCGCCTCCCTGGACCACATCAGCGGTGGCCGCGCGGGCTGGAACATCGTCACCACCGCGGGCGCGGAGGCCGCCCGCAACTTCGGTCTCGACGACGAGCCCGCGCACGCCACCCGCTACCAGCGCGCCGCCGAGTTCCTGGACGTGGCGCTCAAGCTCTGGGACAGCTGGGAGGACGACCTGGTCGTCGCCGACAAGGGGGCGGGCGTCTGGGGCGACCCGGGCAAGATCCACCCCGCACGCCACAAGGGGACGTACTTCAGCGTCGACGGCGCCCTCAACGTGCCCCGCACACCGCAGGGTTACCCGCTCCTCGTGCAGGCCGGCTCATCGGAGGACGGCAAGCGGTTCGCGGCCAGGTACGCGGAAGCCGTGTTCACCGCCCAGCAGACCCTGGCGGACGCGCAGGACTTCTACGCCGACCTCAAGTCCCGTACCGCACAGGCCGGCCGGGACCCGGACCACATCAAGGTCCTGCCCGGCATCGTCCCGGTCATCGGCTCGACCGAGGCGGAGGCGCGCGCCCACGAACGTGTCCTCGAGGACCACATCGTCCACGAGCACGGGCTGAACCGCCTGGAGCGTCTGCTGCACCTGGAACCGGGCACCCTCGGCCTCGACGCGCAACTGCCCGCCGACCTGCCGCCGGAGAGCGCGATCGAGGGGGCCAAGAGCCGCTACACCCTCGTGGTGGAGCTCGCCCGGCGCGAGCGGCTCACCGTGCGCGAGCTGATCGGCCGGCTCGGCGGCGGGCGGGGCCATCTGACCTTCACCGGCACGCCCGAGCAGGTCGCCGACGCGATCGAGGAGTGGTTCCGGCGGGGCGCCGCCGACGGCTTCAACATCATGCCCGCCGTGCTGCCGTCCGGCCTCGCCCTCTTCGTGGACCACGTGGTGCCCATCCTGCGCGACCGGGGACTGCTCCGCCGCGAGTACGGGCCCCGGCAGACCCTGCGGGAGCGCTACGGCCTCCCGCGCCCGGCCAACCAGTACGCGACCCCGCCCACGACCACCGCACCCACAACCACACCGGAGCCAACGCCCGCAACCGCCCTCGCCTGACCGCACGCCCGCCCGATCCGTTCCGAAAGGACCCGCACCCCATGCCAGACATCGAGATCCAGAAGGTCACCGCGCACATCGGTGCCCGTGTCGCCGGCGTCGACATCTCCAAGCCCTTGGACGACGTCACCGCCGCCGCCCTGCGCACCGCCCTCAACCAGCACAAGGCGCTGGTCTTCGACGACGTCGACCTGGACGACGAGGGCCAGCAGGCCTTCGCCCGCCACTTCGGCGACCTCACCACCGCGCACCCCACCGTGCCCGCCGTGGACGGCGCCCCGAACGTGCTGCCCGTCGACAGCGAGCGGGGCCGCGCGAACCACTGGCACACCGACGTGACCTTCGTGCTCAACCCGCCGCAGGCCAGCACCCTGCGCAGCATCACCGTGCCCCCGTACGGCGGTGAGACGCTCATCGCCAACTCCGCGTCCGCCTACCGCGATCTGCCCGAACCGCTCCGCGCGCTCGCCGACACCCTGTGGGCCGAGCACACCAACGACTACGACTACGCGGTGCCGGACGAGAACATCGACGAGGAACAGGCCGCGCAGCGGGCCCAGTTCACGTCCATCAAGTTCCGCACCGCCCACCCGGTCGTCCGGGTCCACCCGCTGACCGGTGAACGCGGTCTTTTCATAGGCGGGTTCGCGCAGCGGATCGCCGGGCTGTCGGTGGGCGAGTCCCGCAAGATCCTCGACCTGCTCCAGTCGTACGTCACCCGGCCCGAGAACATCCTGCGCTGGCGCTGGTCCCCGAACCAGCTGGTCCTGTTCGACAACCGGATCACCCAGCACTACGCGATCGACAACTACGACGGTCTGCCGCGCCGGCTGCACCGTGTGACGGTCGCCGGTGACGTGCCGGTCGGCATCGAGGGCAAGGAGAGCTACTCGATCGCGGGCGACGCCTCGCACTACACATCGGTGGCCGCATGACGCTGTTCCCGGCGGCGGTCGGCCATGTCCGGCGGCAGGTGCGCGCCCGCGCCTGACCGGTGTGCCACCTCACCGAAGGGGCCCTCACGTGACGAACGGCGTCACGCGAGGGCCCTTTCGCGCGTCCGGACGCGACTCCCCGGCCGTCACGGGGCGCACGGCACATTGAGCGAGAGCAGGGCGGCCGAACCGTCCTCCACCCGGAGTCCGGTGAGCGCCGCGTTGCCGAGGCCCGGCAGGACCCGGCGGTACTCGCCCAGCGGGATGGACAGGACCGTGCACAGCGCCAGGCGCAGCAGGGTGTTGTGGGCGACGACCAGCACGCGTTGGCCGGGGTGGGCCGCGGCGATGTGGCGCAGGGCGCGCGTTCCCCGGGCCGCCGCGGTGCGCGGATCCTCCGCCTCGGGGAATGGGTAGGACACCGGATCGGCCTGGAACGACTTGGCCCGGACCGGGTTCTCCAGCTCGAACTCGGCGAGCGTACGGCCCTCCACCACCCCGAAGTCGCATTCGCGCAGGGCGGGTTCGCGCCGCGCGGCGAGTCCGAGGGCGCGGCACGCGGGCTCCGCGGTTTCGACGGCGCGGGACATGGTCGAGGTCCAGATCGCGTCGACCGGGTGCGCGGCGGCCCAGCGGCCGAGGGTTTCCGCCTGGGCTCGGCCCTCGTCGGTGAGGGGGACGTCACTCACTCCGGCGTAGCGGTTCTCCGCGTGCCAGACGGTCTGCCCGTGCCGGGCCAGGAGGAGGGTCGTACTGCGGCTCGTAGTACTCATGAGGCCGCAGTATCCAGGTCGAGGCGGGCCCCTGGGGGCGCCGCGAGGGGACCGGGGAGCCGGCCGCGGCGCTCCGGTCCACCGGCCGACCAGGGCGCACGGGAGCGGCGGGACCGGGCCGGCCCCGCGAGCGCATACTCTCGCGGGGCCGGCGTCCGGCACCCGGACGGTTGTCATACGGAGGTGTCGCCGTGGATGTGCGCTGCCCGAACTGCGAAGGACCGCTGAAGACGTTCCGCAGGCTGACCAAGGACGAGGAGGCGGCCGTACGACGGATCAAGCAGGTGGACGACCCGGCCGCCTACCATCGCTGTACCCGTCCGGGCTGCCGCCGCTTCCAGCGCTGGAGCAACTGGCGCGACGGCGACAACTTCCCCGAGCCCAAGACCACATAGTCCGAGACCACATAGCCCTGGACTACGTAGCCCGAGACCACATAGCCCGAGACCACGTAGTCCCGGACCGCCCCGGGGCGAGGTCCCCTACAGGTTGCTGAAGTCCGGTCCCGCCGTACGCGTGCGCTTGATCTCGTAGAAGCCCGGCACCGAGGCGACCATGAGCGTGCCGTCCCAGAGCTTGGCGGCTTCCTCGCCCTTGGGGGCCGGGGTGACGACCGGGCCGAAGAAGGCGAGCTGCTCGCCGTCGGCACCGGGGACGGCGATGACCGGGGTGCCGACCTCCTGGCCGACCTTGTCGATGCCCTCCTTGTGGGAGGCGCGCAGCTCGGCGTCGAACTCGAAGTCCTTCTGGTCGGCGTAGTCGATCAGGTCGGCGGGAAGTCCGACCTCCTCGAGGGCGCCGGCTATCGCCTCCTTGGTCGGACCCGTGCCGTCGTTGTGGAAGCGGGTGCCGAGCGCGGTGTACAGCGGGCCGAGGACGTCGTCGCCGTGCTTCTGCCAGGCGGCGGTGACCACCCGCACGGACTCCCACGCCGTGGTCGCGAGCATCTCGCGGTAGTGGTCGGGAAGCTCGTCCAGCTTGGGCTCGTTCAGTACGGCGAGGCTCATGATGTGCCAGCGGACCTCGATGTCGCGGACCTTCTCCACTTCCAGCACCCACCGCGAGGTCATCCAGGCCCAGGGGCACAGCGGATCGAACCAGAAGTCGACGGGGGTCTTGCCGGAACTGGTCTGAACGGTCTGCTCGGGCATGGCTCTCCTCGGAACGCGGTCTTTCCCCTCACCAACACCGGCACTCGCCCGCGCCATTCCCGGGGCGTACGGGAGATTCCCGCGCGTCGGCGCGATTCCCCCGGTGTCCCCGCTGTCGCGGTGCCCCCCGTCAGGGGCACATGGCAGGATCGGTCCTGTTCGCACATGTCTATGACGCCATGAGGGAGTGCAGCCGTGCCCGGTGAGAACCTGTCCCGCGAAGAGGCCCAGGAACGGGCGGCACTGCTGTCCGTCGACAGCTACGACGTCTTCCTCGACCTGCGCTCGGCCGTCGGGGAGACGGAGCCCGGCACCGCGGCCGGCGGGCCCCGCACCTTCCGCTCGGTCACCACGCTCCGCTTCCGCTGCGCCGAGCCGGGCGCCGCGAGCTTCGCGGACCTGATCGCGCCGCGTGTGACGGCCGTCTCGCTCAACGGCCGGGACCTCGACCCGGGCGAGGTGTTCGACGGCTCCCGGATCCGGCTGGAGGACCTCGCCGCCGAGAACGAACTCGTGGTGGACGCGCAGTGCGCCTACTCGCGCACCGGCGAGGGCATGCACCGCTTCGTCGACCCCGAGGACGGCGAGGTGTACCTGTACACGCAGTACGAGCCCGCCGACGCGCGGCGCGTGTTCACGAACTTCGAGCAGCCCGACCTCAAGGCGCCGTACCGCTTCGAGGTGCGGGCCCCCGAGGGCTGGACCGCCTGGAGCAACGGCCTCGGTGAACTGACCGACGGCGTCTGGAAGTTCGCCGAGACGAAGCCGATCTCCACGTACATCACGGCGGTCGTGGCGGGCCCGTACCACTACGTGACGGACTCCTACTCCCGCACCTTCGACGACGGTACGAAGCTGGAGATCCCCCTCGGCGCGATGTGCCGCAAGGGCCTGGCCCCCCACTTCGACGCCGACGACGTGTTCCTGGTGACCAAGCAGGGGCTGGACTTCTTCCACGACCACTTCGACTACCCGTACCCCTTCGGGAAGTACGACCAGGCGTTCGTCCCCGAGTACAACCTCGGCGCGATGGAGAACCCGGGTCTCGTCACCTTCCGCGAGGAGTACATCTTCCGCGGCAAGGTGACGCAGACGTCGTACGAGGCGCGGGCGAACGTCATCCTGCACGAGATGGCGCACATGTGGTTCGGCGACCTCGTCACCATGGTGTGGTGGGACGACCTGTGGCTGAAGGAGTCCTTCGCCGACTTCATGGGCACGTTCGCGAACGTCGGCGCGACCCGCTTCACCGACGCCTGGATCACGTTCGCCAACCGCCGCAAGGCCTGGGCCTACCGCGCGGACCAACTGCCGTCCACGCACCCGATCACGGCCGACATCCGTGACCTCCAGGACGCAAAACTGAACTTCGACGGCATCACCTACGCCAAGGGCGCCTCGGTCCTGAAGCAGTTGGTGGCGTACGTCGGGCAGGACGCCTTCCTGGAGGGCGCCCGCCGCTACTTCAAGCGGAACGCGTACGGCAACACGCGCCTCGGCGATCTGCTGTCGGCCCTGGAGGAGACGAGCGGACGGGACATGGCCGCCTGGTCCCGGTCCTGGCTCCAGACCGCGGGCGTCAACTCCCTCACCCCGCAGGTGATCCTGAGCGCCGAAGGGCGCGTCACCGAGCTGGGAATCGTCCAGGAGGCCGCCGAGTCCCATCCCGAACTGCGCCCGCACCGCGTGGCCGTGGGCCTCTACCGGCGGTCGCCGGGCGAGGGCGGGGACGGCTCGCTCGTCCGCTACGCGCGCGCCGAGGTGGATGTCGACGGGCCGCGCACGGTCGTCGCCGACCTGGCCGGCGCGGAGGCCCCCGATCTGGTCCTCGTCAACGACGACGACCTCACGTACTGCAAGATCCGCTTCGACGAGGGCTCGCTGGCCACCCTGCGGGACGGACTCGGCGAGATGACCGACCCGCTCGCCCGGGCCCTGTGCTGGTCCGCGCTGTGGAATCTCACGCGCGACGCGCTCCTGCCCGCCCGGGACTTCATCGCTCTGGTGCTGCGTTTCGCGGGCCGCGAGTCCGACATCGGCGTGCTCCAGATGCTGCACGCCTGGGCGAACTCCGCGCTCGTCAACTACGTGGCGCCCGACTGGCGCGCGCAGGGCGGAGAGCTGCTCGCCGAGGGCGCGCTGAAGGAGCTGCGGCTCGCCGGGCCGGGCGGCCAGCACCAGCTCGCCTGGGCCCGCTTCTTCGCCGACGTGGCGTCGAGCGAGGCCGATGTCCAGTTGCTCCAGGGCCTGTTGGAGGGGACGGCCGAGATCGACGGGCTGGAGGTCGACCAGGAGTTGCGCTGGGCGTTCCTGGAGCCGCTGGCCGCGCGGGGCGCCGCCGACGAGTCCGTTCTCGCCGCCGAACTCGCCCGCGACGACACGGCGTCCGGCAAGCGGCACCAGGTCCGCTGCCTCGCCGCCCGCCCCTCGGCGGCGGTCAAGGCCCAGGCCTGGGCGGCCGTCGTGGAGTCCGACGCGCTCTCCAACGCGCTCGTCGAGGCGACCATCTCCGGCTTCGCCCAGCCGTCCCGGCGGGACCTGCTCGCGCCGTACGCCGCCAAGTACTTCGCCGCGATCGGCCGCGTCTGGGCGGAGCGGTCCATCCAGATCGGCATGGACGTGGTCCGGGGGCTGTTCCCCTCGCTCCAGGACTCCCCGGAGACCCTGGAGGCGACGGACGCCTGGCTCGCGTCGCACGAGGACGCGCCGCCCGCGCTGCGCCGGCTGGTGCTGGAGGCGCGGGACGATCTGGCGCGGGCGCTGCGCGGGCAGGCCTGCGACCTCGCCGCGGCGGGCTGATCACCCGCCCCACGCGAACCACACCGGAGAGGGCGCCGGCGCCACCCGCGCCCGGTGCCCTCTCCGGTGAACCGATCACCTGCCCGCACTGGTTACGAAATGCAGGTATTCAGAGCCGTAACCCGTATTAATCACCGTCCGGACCAGCGTCTTTCGGCAGTCGAACGCCCGTACTTCAGGGCGCGCTTGTCCTGATTTGCCGACGAGCGGGTAACAGCGGTTAGAAGACGGCTGCCGGGCGGGAATCCCCGGTTCATGAACCCCAGCACCCCGCTCTCCCCCCACACCCTCCGTCCCTCGTCCCCCGTGCGGCACCGGATCCTGACCACCGCCGAACTGCGCGGCCACGGCGTGACCACCGCGGACACCAACGAGCGGTGCCGGCCCGGCGGGCCCTGGCAGCGGATCCTTCCCGGCGTCTTCCTCCTGCGTCCCGGGCCGCCCACACCCGAGGAGCGACTGCACGCGGCGCTGCTCTACTCCGCCCGTACCCCCGCCGCCCGCACGGCGACCGGCATCCCGGCCCAGCCGGTGTCCGAGGAACCGCACACCCCCCGGCCCCACCCGGACGCGCTGATCACCGGCCTGGCGGCGCTGGCCCTGCACGGCTTCGCCTCGGCCCCGCCGCTGCTCTCCCTCGACACGATCGACGTACTGGTCCCCCGGCTGCGCCGGCTGCGCTCGACCGGCTGCGTCCGCATCGTGCGTACGACCGTGCTGCCGGCCCCCGAGTTCGTGGCCGGGGTCCCGGTCGCCGCCGTGCCCCGCGCGCTGGCCGACGCTGCCGCGGAGCTGACCGACGCGGAGGCCGTGCGCGGGCTGCTGACGGAGGCGGTGCGCCGGGGCCGCTGTGAACCGCGCGCTGTCGTGGAGGAGTTGACGGCGGCCCGGCTGCTCGGCCGCCCGCACCTGGTGGACGCCGTGGACTCGCTGGTGGCGGAGGGCAGGGCGATCGCGGAGAACCGGCTGTACCGGATGGTCTTCGAACACGGGCTGCCTGACCCCGTCTGGAACGTCGACCTGCGGCTGCCGGGCGGCCCGCACCTCGGCGGCCTGGACGCGTACTGGCCCGAGCAGGCGGTGGCGGTCGAGCTGGACACCCGCACCGCGCGCCAGGACGCGGACGCCGCCCGGTCCGAGTACGCCCGCAAGCGCGAGTACCTGGAACGGCTGGGCATCACCGTCGTCCACATCACCCCGCGCAAGCTGCGGGACGCGATGGAGCAGCAGGCCACGGTCGTGCGCACCGCGCTGATGGCCTCGAAGGACCGCGATCCGGCGGCGCATGTCGTGGTGCTGCCCAGGTAGTGACGGACCGGGTCGGTGCCAGGCGGGGAGGGAGGGGGCCCACGAGGTGTTCTCGTGGACCCCCTCCCGCGTTCCGGTGGCGTTGTCAGTGCCCCGATCTAGTGTGGTTGAGCAGAGGAACCATGGCCGAACGCGGCTGCCGTGCCGAGCAAGACAGGAGACCCTGATGACGACCCTGCCCGATCGCCCGAACACCGCGCTGCTGGTGATCGACATGCAGCACGGAGCGGTGGACGGCGCCCACGAGCTCCCCCGTGTGATCGCGAACATCGACACGCTCGTCGCCCGGGCCCGCGCCGAGGCGGTGCCGGTGATCTGGGTGCAGCACTCCGACGACCAGATGAAGCGCGGCAGCGAGTCCTGGCAGTACGTGCCGGAGCTGGTCCGCCGGGACGCGGAGCCCGTCGTCCACAAGAACTACGGCGACTCCTTCGAGGCCACCGACCTGGAGGACCTGCTCGCCGAGCGCGCCGTGGGCCATGTGCTGGTCACCGGTGCCCAGACCGACGTCTGCGTCCGCTCCACCCTGCACGGCGCGTTCACCCGCGGGTACGACGTCACTCTGGTCGGCGATGCCCACACCACGGAGGACCTCACCGCGTACGGCGCCCCCACGCCGGCCGAGGTCATCGCCCACACCAATCTGTACTGGAAGTGGCAGAGCGCGCCCGGCCGGCGCGGGGACACCGTCGAGACGGCGAAGGTGAGCTTCGCGACGAGAGCGGCGGACCGGACGAGGGCCGCGGACTGAGGGCCTGCCCGGTCGATTCCGGCGGAGGCGCCCTACAACCGGCCGGCCGTGGACGGCGAGGGCGGCACGTCCAGGGGCGGGTCCGGCCGCTTCCCGCAGAACTCCGCCTCGACCACCGCTTCGCTGTCCCCCGTCCAGTCCCCGTTGAAGTTGAGGGCGAGGGAGTGGCGGCCGTCCGCCGTGGTGACCGCGAAGGAGGACGAGCCGTGGATGCCGCCGTCGTGGCCCCAGACCTGGACGCCGCAGCTCAGCTTCAGCTCCAGGAGGCCGAGGCCGTAGCGCATGTCCGGGACGCCGTCGATCCCGACCGTCGTCCGCATCTCCGTGAGCTGCTTGCGCGGCAGGAGCCTGCCTCGCAGGAGGGCCGTGTAGAAGCGGTTCAGGTCGGCGCTGTCGGAGATCATCTCTCCCGCGGAGGAGGCCATGGACGGGTTCAGCGTGGTGACGTCGTACGTCGGTCCCGTCGTCGTCGCGGCCAGCTTGGAGTACGCCCTGGCGCTGGGCCACGGAACCGTCACCCTGGTGCCGGGGACCGAAGTGGCGTGCAGACCGAGGGGCTTGATGATCCGGTCGCGGATCTGCGAGGCGTAGGAGTGGCCGGTGACCTTCTCGATCACCATGCCGGCCACGACGTAGTTCGTGTTCGAGTAGTTCCAGGACGTGCCGGGCGCGAAGTCCGGCTTGTGGGACAGGGCGACGGCGACGAGCTGTTCGGGGGTCACCGTGTCGTAGCGGTGCCGGAGGAATCCGTCCTTGAAGAAGTGGGTGGCGAGGAAGTCCTCGTCGGTCGTGTAGTTGAAGAGCCCGCTGGTGTGGTCGAGGAGCTGGCGGACGGTGATCCTGGTGCCGTCGTTGCCGTTGCCCCGCACCACCCCGGGCAGCCAGTGGTCCACCGTGTCGTCCAGTGACAGCCGTCCCTCCGCCTCCAGTTGGAGCAGGACGGTGGAGACGAAGGTCTTGGTGATGCTGCCGACCCGGTAGCGGTCGGCCGTCGAGCGCGGTGCGCCGGTCCGCAGGTCGCCGACGCCCGTCGTGGCGGACCACGCCCCGTGCCGGTCCACGGCGGTCGCCGTCACACCGGGCACACCGTCGCGGACGGCCGCCTCCATGGCCTGCCGGGTCGGCGAGTGGTCGCTCCTCGCGGGCGCCGCCGCGGCGGGTCCCGCCAGCGTCACCGCGACCGCCGCGGCGGTCGCCCCCACCAGTCCCGTACGTACCCTCATGTCTTCCCCATCTCACCGTTGGACTCGGTCAACGGGACGGACACGAGGGCATATCACCGGGTTGCCCGGACAGTGCGGGTTGGGCCGTTTTCAGCCCTTCTTCAGGATCAGCTCGGTGTTGCGGTCGCGCGAGGCGCCCGACAGGTCGGTGCGGGCGCCGGGCGCGTTGAAGGAGAGCTCGCGGTAGAGCGCCGCGAGGCCCGTCTGGCTGAGGTCGGAGAAGTCCGTGGCGTGCGGGGCCGCGGACTCGATGAGGGTCGTGAAGAGCGAGAGCGTGCCGTCCTTGTTGTCCACCAGCTCGATGACGCGGGCGAGCTGGGGGAAGTCGACGTGGGAGGCGGTGCAGATCTCCCAGAAGGAACGGTTGCCGGGGGCGGCGTGCGGGATGATCTCGTTCTTGTGGGTGTGGCCGTTGACCCAGGCCAGCGTGTTGCCGAAGCTCGCGAGGAGGGCGACGACCTCGTTCCCGCCGTGCCGCTTCTCGGTCGGGTGGGCCGGGTCGGCGTGGGTGTTGCGCATCGTCTTGCTGGTGTGGTGGCTGAAGACGACGACGTACGAGTCCTTGTTCTCGCGCAGTGTCTTCTCCAGCCAGCGCAGCTGCGCCGTGCCGATCGAGCCCTCGTAGTGGCCGCCGGGGTCGGTGGTGTCCAGGCTGACGCCGATGACGTCCTCGGCGATGCGGAACGTGTAGTACTGGGTACCCGCGGAGAGGTTCGCGGAGGAGTAGCCGTGGCCGATCGGGCCCGGTCCGGTGTGCGCCGGGTCGAGGTGCGCCTTGATGTACTCGGCGGGCGTGAACGGGGCGCGCTTCTCGTCGGGCGTGACCGAGCGCATCTGCCGGGTGTGCGCCTTGAGCAGGGCGTGGAACTCGGCGCCCTTCGGGCTGCTGCCGCTCTTGATGGACGCGGCGAGCGCGCCGCACTCCGCCGAGCCCAGTGACATCAGCTTCTTGCCGCCGACGGCGAACTCGGTGAGGTACGAGTCGCCGCGCGATCCGTAGCAGCCGAGCGGGAGCGCGTCGTGGTTGCCGACGGTGGAGTACCAGGGCAGGCTCAGGCCGGGGCTGCGCAGCTCGCGGATGGCGGCTTCCAGGAAGCCCTGGATGTGCGGGAAGCCGATCTGCTTGTCGGCGTCGCGCAGGGCGGCGTCGGGCTGCCAGTACGTCTTCAGGCCGCTGGCCTGGACGCCCTCGTAGTGCCGCGGGTCACCGCTGTTCGGGCTGACGCGGCCACCGCTCATGACCTTCAGGAACCACTCCAGCTCCGTCTTGGAGTTGTTGTCGGTGTTGTCCCCGGTGGTCATGACGAAGTGCAGCGGAGAGCCGGTGACGGGGGCTCCGTGCAGGGAGTTGACGCGCTCGACCAGCGAGACGGCGCCCGCGACGGTCAGCGCCTCCTGCGGGCGCCAGGCGCTCTTGTTCTGGGCGCGCAGATACTCCAGGCGCAGCGGGTGCTGGGAGTCGATCAGGTGCAGGTCGGTGAGCTGGACGAACGCGGCGAGGGCGGTGCGCCGGTCGGCGCGGCCCGTCCTGCCCGCGGCCAGTTCGTCGCGCACGACCCGCTTCCAGCCGGCGCCGTCACCGAGCCGGCGGTACCCGGCGGAGCCGGAGTGCGGAGCGGCGACACTGCTCAGTGTCGTGCCGCGGGTGTACGGGGCGGTCCCGGCCGGTGTCCTCAGACCGGTCGCGGCCGACTGGTCCTTGGAGTGGGCGACGGAGTCGGCGACGGGTGCCTGCGCCGGTGCGGCGGCGTGCGCCGGGGACTGAGGGCGCAGGGCGAGACCGATCCCCGCGGAGAGGGACACCGCTCCGGTGGCGGCCAGCAGGGTGCGGCGGTTGAGGGCGGGTACGGCGGCGACAGAGCGTGTGCGCGGCATGGCGCGGTCTCCCCGAGTGCGAACGCGTCGGCAGTGGCCGCGGGGCGCTCGACTCGCGAACTCCCCGCTCATACTGGATCGTTGGCACTGGGGATGACCTGTGCGTTAACTGGGCGGCAACGGGCGACGCCGATCACCGTACGTCGATCTTGGCGCACCCTGGGCGTCCATGGAGTCCTGTCCGAACGGCCGGTGGGTGGTCACTCCGTGTTCATCTCGCGGGGTAGGGGAGGTGGTTCCGGGACCGTCGCCCGCCCCTTCACGGATTTGCCGGCGAGTACGCGGGCGCGGACCAGCGCAGGGGGCTGGCGGCGGGGGTCTCGACGGCTTCGGCGAGGGTGAACCGGACGGTCCGTTCGCCGTCGGGGGCGAACTCCGTGCGGGCCGTGCCGGTCAGTTGGAGCACGGCTCCCGATGTCCAGTCCAGGAAGAGCAGACCGGCGCGCGGATCGCCCGCGAGGTTTCCGAGGGACAGAAACATCGAGTTTCCGGGGTAGTCGCGCCAGCTCAGTCCGCCGGGCGTATCGACGCGCACGAAGCCGGGGTTGCCGCCGCGATGGCTCGCGTCGGCGCCGTGCGCGTGGACCGTGGCGAGGAAGAAGGTGTCGGCGGCCTCGACGAACTCCCGCTGGGACGGCGTGAGTTCCTTGCCGTGCCGGGGAACTCCCGCCGTACGCTCGGCCACCGTCTCGTACGTGTCCCTCTTCTGGAGGTACTTGGGGCAGTTGGCGAAGACCTGGTCGGCCTCGACCGCGAAGCCGCGCGGGGTCGGCCGGACCCGGCCGTTGAGGCGCATACGGCGCCGGGTGCGCGGGTCGAGGGCGATGGTGCCGACGGACGTGCCCGCGGTGGCGAGCGCGGCCGTGAGCGGATCCCCGGCGGGGAGCCCGCCCGCGACCGAGACCTGGCGGGGCCCGGTGGCCCGCACGAAACCGGGGCTCCCGGTGAGCAGCGAGGCCCACACGTCACCGCCGCCCGGGACCGCCGCGCCGACCACCAGCATCGGCTGCTGTTCGAGGAAGGCCGCGGCCACCGGGCGGATGCCCTCGCCGACGGCCCGGCCCACGTGATCGGCGAGGTCGCGGACGCCGACTTGGTCCTGGACGGCCCGCGAGCCCGAGTGATACGTCATGACCGCTCCCAGTGCCGCAAGAAGAGTGCCGGTGGAGGACTGCTAGAAGAACCCGCAGGTCGGCGCGGACGCGTTCGGCGCCGGCGCTTCCTCGGCGCCGCTCGCCGCGAAGATCTCCAGACGGGTGCCGTCCGGGTCGTGGAAGAAGATCCCGCCCGAGGCCGCGCCCTCGCCGTGGGCGACCACGCCCTCGTAAGCGAACGTCACGCCGTAGGCGCGCAGGGCCGTCTCGTACTCCCTGACCCGCTCGACGGAGTCGGCTTCGAGGGCGAGGTGGTGCAGGCCCGCCAGACCGGTGTCGTACGGGCCCCGGGCCTGCTGCCAGAGCGTGAGCACCGGGCGGCCGTCCCCGGACAGGGAGCCGAGGAAGGCGTACCGCCGCTCCCCGTCGTCGCCCTCCTTGCCCTCGCCGAGCACCCCGAAGCCCAGGACGTCGCGGTAGAAGGCGAGCGAGCGGTCGAGGTCCGTGACGTTCAGGCCGATGTGGCCGGTGCGCAGCGTCATGACAGTCCCTTTCTGTCGTTGGCCGCCCCTCAGAGGGGCTAACCCTTGTAATCGACATTAAAGGTTAGAATCGAGAGCGTCAACCGGTGACCTACTCTTGAACGGTTAGCAGCGAAGGGAGAACCACCCATGTCCACGAGCCCCGACCCCCGCCCCCTCACGGGTGAGCCGGTCTCGCTCGACCTGCTCAACACGCGCTGGATCCACGAGGGCGTGACGCGGGACCTGCTGACCGGCACCGAGGGCCTCGCGGTGTGGCTGGCGGGCAACGGGCTCGACTTCCCGGCCGACGACACCGTCCTGCGGCACACGCTCGAAGCCCGCGAAGCCCTGCGCGCCGTGATCGACGCGCCCCACGGGCCGGAAGACGGACCGGGCGGCGGACAGGGCGGCGGACAGGGCGGCGGACAGGATGACGAGCGGGGCGACGGGCGAGGCGGAGCCGCGGGCGACGACCGGCCGGTGAGCGCCGGCCCCCGGCTCCCGGCGGAAGCCGCCGCCCGCGTCGACGCCGTCCTCGCGCACGGGCGCGTCCGGCTGACGCTGACCGCCCAAGGGCCGGGTGGTACACCCGAGTTCGACGATCCCTCCTGGGGGCCGGCCTGGCTCGCCGCGCGCGACTACCTGGAGTTGCTGGGCACCGCCCCGGACCGCATCCGCCGCTGCGCCCACGACGCGTGCGTCCTGCACTTCTTCGACACCTCACGGAACGGCACCCGCCGCTGGTGCTCGATGGCGGCCTGCGGTAACCGCGCGAAAGCGTCCCGCCACTACGCGCGCGCAAAAGAGAGCTGAATCGGCAAAGAGAGACATCCGAGCCGTCCGAGCTGTCCGGGATATCCATCGATAACACGCGATCACCGGCATGACGTATGGCGGAAGTACGCCATGGCTCTATCCCGCCTCGGTCAACTCTCCCCAAACAACTGCCCCTTGGGTAAAGCTGAGCGGCCATCCGGGTTCACATACCGGACTGACGCGACCGGTCCACCACGCCCGACGGAACCGGCCGTTCCACGCTCGTTCCTTTACCGACAAGGGATGCAGATGACCTCCGACCCTCAGCACGCCCCGATATCGGGCGCGAGACGCGTGGCCCGCCTGGCCGTGGCCGCGGGCCTGGTGGCCGCGCTCTCCGCGGCCGGGCCGATACCCATGGCCTTCTCCTCGGACACGGGCGCGCCCACGGCCGACCCGGGCACCAAGTCCGCCGCCGCCAAGCTCGGTTCGACCGACGCCGACCTCCTCGCCGAGGCCAAGGCCAACGGCGACAAGAACGTCACCATGATGATCGCGACGGCTCCCGGCCAGACCGAGCAGGTCGCCAAGGAGCTCGACGCGGTCAAGGGCGGCTCGGTGGGCCGCAGTTACGACAAGCTCGGCTACGTCCGGGCCACCGTCCCGACGAGCAGGGCGGACGCGGCCATCGCCGCCGCCGCGAAACTCCCCTCGGTGCACGGGATCGACCTGCGCCAGGAGATCGCGCTGGACGACCCGACGCCGAGCGCCGACACCGCCAAGAGGGGCAACAACGCCTCCACGGCCGCGACCTACCCGGGCCCCGGCAAGAACACCCCCGCCGAGAACCCGTACAACCCGTCCTTCGAGACGGGTGCCGTCGACTTCGTCAAGGATCACCCGAAGGCGGACGGCCGGGGTGTCACCATCGGCATCCTGGACTCCGGTGTCGACCTGGGCCACCCCGCGCTGCAGAAGACCACCACCGGCGAGCGCAAGATCGTCGACTGGGTCACCTCGACCGACCCGATCCTCGACAGCGACGCGACCTGGCGCCCGATGATCACCCCCGTGGCCGGGCCCGCCTTCACGTACAGCGGCAAGACGTGGACGGCGCCGGCGGGATCGTACGAGATCAGCACGTTCCGGGAGTCGGCGACGGCGGGCGGCGACGCCGCGGGCGACGCGAACCGCGACGGTGACACCACCGACGCGTGGGGCGTGCTCTACGACCCGACGGCCGGCACGGTCACCGTCGACCTGAACAACAACAACGACTTCACCGACGACACGCCGATGAAGCCGTACAAGGACGGCTTCCAGATCGGCTACTTCGGTACCGACAACCCGGCGACCGACGTCGTCGAGCGGCAGCCGTTCGTCGTCGAGATCCGCAAGGACGTTCCGATGGACCCGTACGGCGGGTCCTGGATCGGCAAGAAGGCCGACTTCGTCAACATCGGCGTCATCGAGGCCGAGCACGGCACCCACGTCGCCGGCATCACCGCCGCGAACGGCCTGTTCGGCGGCAAGATGAGCGGCGCGGCCCCCGGCGCGAAGATCGTCTCCTCGCGCGCCTGCACCTGGACCGGCGGCTGCACCAACGTCGCGCTCACCGAGGGCATGATCGACCTCGTCGCCAACCGCGGCGTCGACATCGTCAACATGTCCATCGGCGGTCTGCCCGCGCTCAACGACGGCAACAACGCGCGCTCCGAGCTCTACACGCGTCTCATCGACACCTACGGCGTCCAGTTGGTGATCTCGGCGGGCAACTCCGGCCCCGGCGCGAACACCATCGGCGACCCGGGCCTGGCCGACAAGGTCATCTCGGTCGGCGCGACCATCTCCAAGCAGACCTGGGCCTCCAACTACGGCTCGCAGGTGGAGAAGAAGTACCAGATGCTGCCCTTCTCCTCGCGCGGCCCGCGTGAGGACGGCGGCTTCACGCCGACACTGAGCGCGCCCGGCGCCTCCATCAACTCCACCCAGACCTGGATGCCGGGCTCCCCGGTCGCCGAGGCGGGCTACACCCTTCCGGCCGGCTACTCGATGCTCCAGGGCACCTCGATGGCGTCCCCGCAGGCCGCGGGCGCCTCGGCGCTGCTGCTGAGCGCGGCGAAGCAGAAGGGCATCACCCTCACCCCGGCCACCCTGCGCACCGCGCTGACGTCGACCGCCGACCACATCAAGGGCGTTCAGGCGTACGAGGAGGGCGCGGGCCTCATCAACATCGGTGACGCCTGGAAAGCCATCAAGGACGGCGCCACCGCCCACGACGCGGCGTCTTCCGACTACACCGTCAAGGCGCCGGTCGACACCGCGATCGACTACGCGCTGAAGACACCGGGCTTCGGCACCGGCCTGTACGACCGTGAGGGCGGCCTCAAGGCGGGCGAGCGCAAGACGTACGACATCACCATCACGCGTACGTCGGGCGAGGACCGGCCGATCCGGCACGAGCTGTACTTCGAGAACAACGCCTCCGACACCTTCCGGATCGTCGGCTCGGACGAGGTGAGGCTCCCGCTGAACCAGCCGGTCACCGTCAAGGTCCAGGCCGCGCCGAAGTCGGCCGGTCTCAAGAGCGCGATCCTCGAAGTGGACGACCCGCGGACCGAGGGCGTCGACAAGCAGATCCTGTCGACCGTCGTGGTCTCCACGCCCCTCAAGTACACCTACGCCGCGTCGAGTTCGGTGCAGCGCAACAGCACCGCGTCGTACTTCGTCACGGTCCCCGAGGGCGCCAAGTCCCTGGAGGTCGCGATCGGCGGGCTGAAGGACAAGAGCCAGACCCGGTTCATCGCGATCCACCCGTACGGCGTTCCGGTCGACAACACCAGCACCCCGTACTGCTACAACAACTACCTCGACGGCAACGGCTGCAAGCCCGACGTGCGTTCGTACGCGGACCCGCAGTCCGGCGTCTGGGAGATCGAGGTCGAGGCGCGCCGTACGTCGCCGCTGCTCGACAACCCGTACAAGCTCGATGTCGCCGTGCTCGGCGCGGCCTTCGACCCGGCCGTCGTGACCGTCCCCGAGGCCGAGGTCGGCACCCCGGCGACCGCCTCCTGGAAGGTGACGAACAACTTCGCCGCGCTGGACGGCAAGCTGAAGGGCGGCCCGCTCGGTTCCTCGAAGAACGCGCGGCCGACCATCACCGAGGGCGTGACGCAGACCACCACGGTCGACGTGCCCGCGGGCGCCGCGTCGCTCGACGTGGCCATCGGCAACGTCTCGGACACCGCCGCCGACCTCGACCTGACGGTGTACGACGCCGCCGGGACCGTCGTCGGACAGTCCGCGGACGGCGACTCGGAGGAGGCCGTCTCCATCGCCTCCCCCGCCGCCGGTACTTACACCATCGAGGTCGCGGGCTACTCGGTCCCGTCGGGCTCGACCGCGTACGACTACCGGGACGTGTTCTTCTCCAGCGCGCTCGGCACGGTCTCGGTCGACGGCTCCACCCCGGTGAAGCTCGCCACCGGCGCCTCGGCCACGGTGTCCGGCTCGGTCACCGCCGCGGCGGCGGCGCCCGAGGGACGCGAGTTCTTCGGTCAGGTCCAGCTGGTGAACGCGCGCGGCACGGTCGCGGGCCTCGGCAGCGTGAAGATCGAGAAGGTCACTCCGTAGCGGCGTGATACCCGGCCGCGCGAGCGGCCCGGGAGCACGGGGCGGGCGTCCGGAAACGGACGCCCGCCCTTTCGCGTGCCGCCGGGCCGTACCGCGCCTCGTCCCTCACGGCTCGTGGCGGACGTCACCGCTCGCACTTCGTGGCCTGGGACGCGGGCAGCGCCTTGACGATCCAGGACCGGTCGCGGGCGATGTTCTCCTCCCCCGTGGTCCAGATGTCGGGTGTCACGGCGTGCCGCTGGATCCCGACCAGTACCTCGTCGCCCCGGCGCGGCCGCGGGCGGACGTCCCTGTCCATCAGGAAGGTGACCTCCTTCTCTCCCGTGGCCGGCTTGTAGTAGTGGTAGACGTCGAGGGTTATCCGGTCCTGGGCGGTGCCGGGGACCTGGTCGACCTCCGTGACCGTGCCTTCCGCGAGGAGCCGGGAGCAGGCGATGTAGCGGGGGGCGCTGTGGGCGCCGGCGTCGGCGCCGGGGCTGCCCGCCTTGGCGTCGGAAGAGCTCCTGACGTCCGCTCCGCCCCCGCCGTGTGCGGCCAGCCAGCCCACCCCGACGACCAGCGTGGCCACCGCGGCCGCCGCCAGGGTGCCGACGGCGAGGGCGCCGGGATGCCAGGTGCGCTTCTTCGGGACGCCCCCCGGACGCCCGACCCCGGGCGCCCGCGCCCCGTGGGCCCGCTGGTCTCCCCCCGGTTTCCTGAACCTCCCGGGCTTCTCGGACGTGTTGGACGTCTTGGCCTTCCGGGACGCGCGGGCCGGCTCGGCGGCCGTCCCGGAACCCGCCAGCGCGTCGCCGATGACGACCAGCTGTTCCCGGAGCACGTCCACGTCCGCGGCGGCCGACCGGTACTCGGCCATGAACAAGGGGTCGTGGTGAGCGCCTTCGGGCAGCGCGTCGTCCGTGATCGCGGCCAACAGCGCGTCCACACCTTCGTATTCGGCCACGTCACACCACCTCGTCCTCGTGCAGGCGAGCGCGCAGCGCGCGGACCGCCGTGTGCAGCCTGCTCTTGACCGTGCCCTCGGGTATGCCTAGTTCGCCGGCGATGTCACGCACCGGCAGGTCGGCGTAGAACCGCAGGACGACGACCTGCCGCTGGGCGTCGGGCAGTTCGTCCAGTCCCTGGGCGACGGCCAGCGAGAGCACACTGGACTCCTCGTCGGAGGGCTGCTCCAACTGTCGCATCGAGGCCAGGCGTTCGCCCAGCCGCTCCTGGCGGCGCTTGGCCCGGTGCCAGTCCATCGCCAGGTTCGAGGCGACGACCGCCGCCCAGGCGGACACATCGCGCGGCGCCTCGTCCCCCTTGGCGGCGCGCTCCAGCAACCGCAGCCGGACCTGCTGTACCCCGTCCGGCAGGTCCGCCTGCGGTACACCGCCGAGCGCGAGCACCGCCCGCACCCGGCGTTCCTGCGTCGCGTCCAGGGGATCGTCCGCCCCCGGCGCCCGACGTGGTTTTCTGCGCAGCACAGCCGCCCCTCCCCTACCGCGTCTCCTCTACGACGCCGGTGCGGGCCGAAACGTTCGGCCCGGTGCGAGTCGTACGTCACACCGGGCCCCGGCCCATGACGGCGCCCACCGTACGGCTTGCGGTCCCCCTCCGTCACCAGGCGATTTCTTCGTACCCGGACGCCCGGCCGCCGCAGGATCGGGCTCCGCGGCGCGCGTCCCGGCGTCCCATGTTGTGGGCGGCTCGGCGAAAGGATTGGACACACGGACCCGGGTCAGACGCATGATGGAAGCGCTGGACCACGTAGAACGCACACCAAGGGAGTCGCCGTGAGGGTCGGAATCGTCGGAGCCACCGGTCAGGTCGGCACAGTCATGCGCAGGATCCTGGTCGAGCGGGCCTTCCCGGTCGAGGAGCTGCGCCTGTTCGCCTCGGCCCGCTCGGCCGGAACGGTGGTCGACGGTGTCACGGTGGAGGACGCTTCCACGGCGGACTACTCGGGCCTGGACATCGTGCTGTTCTCGGCGGGCGGCGCCACCTCCAAGGCGCTGGCCGAGAAGGTCGCCTCCCAGGGCGCGGTCGTGATCGACAACTCCTCCGCCTGGCGCAAGGACCCCGAGGTCCCCCTCGTCGTCTCCGAGGTGAACCCGCACGCGATCGCGGACCGCCCCAAGGGCATCATCGCCAACCCGAACTGCACGACGATGGCCGCGATGCCGGTCCTGAAGCCGCTGCACGAGGAGGCGGGCCTGGAGGCGCTGGTCGTCGCCACCTACCAGGCGGTGTCCGGCTCGGGCGTCGCCGGCGTGGCGGAGCTGCACGGCCAGGCCCTGAAGGTCGTCGGTGACGCCGACAAGCTGGCCCACGACGGCGAGGCGGTCGACTTCCCCGAGCCGCAGGTCTACAAGCGCCCCATCGCCTTCAACGTGCTCCCCCTCGCGGGTTCGATCGTCGACGACGGTCTGAACGAGACCGACGAGGAGCAGAAGCTCCGCAACGAGTCCCGCAAGATCCTGGAGATCCCCGCCCTCAAGGTCTCCGGCACCTGCGTCCGCGTCCCGGTCTTCTCCGGTCACTCCCTCCAGGTGAACGCCCGCTTCGCGCGCCCGCTCTCCGCCGAGCGCGCCACCGAGCTGCTCGCGGGCGCTCCGGGAGTCGCCCTCTCCGACATCCCGACCCCCCTTGAGGCCGCCGGCAAGGACGCCTCGTACGTCGGCCGCATCCGGGCGGACGAGACCGTCGAGCACGGCCTCGCGCTGTTCATCTCCAACGACAACCTCCGCAAGGGCGCCGCGCTGAACGCGGTCCAGATCGCGGAGCTGGTGGCGGCCGAGCTGAAGGGCTGACACCCGTATCCACCGCGCGTCCGAGGGGGCGGGGCACCGGCCGGTGCCCCGCCCCCTCGGGATTTCCACGGGTGCGGCGCTTCGGCGGCGCCCCGGGGGACGCGGCGGATATCGCGGCGGCGGGCGGGCACTCCGATACGGCGGTGCTCGACGCCCTGGACGAGACGGCGGCCGACGCGCACATCGGCTCCCTGGACGCCGTCGACATCTCCTTCAACCTCGTCACGCGCGGCGATGTGCAGGGCGTTCCCCTGGTCGACCTGCCGGTCGAGGACTTCGTACGGCCCGTCGAGAACGGCCTCCGCGGCACGTTCGTCACCGCCCGCGCCGCCGCCCGGCGCATGGCCGAGGCGGGCTCGGGCGTGGTGCTCACGCTCAACAGCGGCTCCGCGCACGGCAGTCCGATGATGGGCGGCCCCGGACCCGCGGACGCGGCGATCGACACGCTGGTGCGGAACCTGGCGTCGGAGCTGGGGCCGCGCGGACCGCGGGTCGTTGGTCTGTGGGCGGCCGGGGTGCCCGAGACCCTGACCCGGGAGAAGCTTCTCGCGGTCGACGGCGCCATGGACCTCGACGAAGCGGCCCTTCAGGGGCTGCTCGCGCATCTCGCCGGGATGCGTATGACCCGCCGCAACCCGACCCTGGCCGAGATCGCCGCGACCGCCGCCTTCCTCGCCTCCGACCTGGCGGGCGGCATCACCGGCACGTTCGTCAACGTCACGGGCGGGATGGTCCCGCACTGAGCGGGGGAGGGACCACGGCCTACGACGGTGGGCGGGACACCTGATCGGTGTCCCGCCCACCGTTCTGGGCGCCGACACGAATGCCGGCACCCGGATGCCCGGGTGAGGGGACTAGGCGGTGGCCGCCTGCGCGTCCGCCGCCTGGGCCTTCAGGGCGCGCTCGACGCCCGAGCGGGACTCCGAGACGAGTCGGCGCAGGGCGGCGTTGGGCTCGGCCGAGAGCAGCCACGCGTCCGTCTTGGCGAGGGTCTCCTCGGCGACCTGGATGCCCGGGTAGAGACCGGTCGCGATCTGCTGCGCGATCTCGTGCGAGCGGGCGTCCCAGATCTCCTTGACCACGGTGAAGAACTTGTCCGTGTACGGGGCGAGCAGCTCACGCTGGTCGGTCTGGACGAAGCCCGCGATGACGGCTTCCTGCACGGCGTTCGGGAGCTTGTCGGACTCGACGACCGAGGCCCACGCCTCCGCCTTCGCCTCCTCGGTGGGACGGGCCGCCCGGGCGGTGGCCGCGTGCCGCTCACCGGCGGCCGTCTTGTCGCGCTCGTACTCGGCGGCGATCTCCGCGTCGTCGAAGCGTCCGACGGTCGCGAGCCGCTGCACGAACGCCCAGCGCAGCTCGGTGTCGACGGCGAGGCCCTCGATGGTCTCGCGGCCTTCGAGCAGGGCGTCCAGGAGGTCCAGCTGCTCCGGCGTGCGCGCGGTCGCCGCGAAGGCGCGCGCCCAGGCCAGCTGGTGGTCGCCGCCTGCCTCGGCCGCGTGCAGGTGGGCGAGCGTCGCGTCCGTCCAGCGGGTCAGCAGCGCCTCGCGGGCGGTCGGGTCGGCGTACAGCTCGATCGCGAGCTTCACCTGCCGTTGCAGCGACTGCACGACACCGATGTCGGACTCCTTGCCGATGCCGGACAGCACCAGCGCCAGGTAGTCGCGGGTGGCGAGTTCGGCGTCACGGGTCATGTCCCAGGCCGAGGCCCAGCACAGGGCGCGCGGGAGGGAGGACTCGAAGTCGCCGAGGTGCTCGGTGACGAACGCCAGCGAGTCCTCGTCGAGGCGGACCTTGGCGTACGACAGGTCGTCGTCGTTGAGCAGGATCACGTCGGGGCGGCGCCTGCCGACGAGCTCCGGAACGGCGGTCAGCTCGCCGTCCACGTCCAGTTCGAGGCGCTCGTCACGCACCAGCTTGCCGCTGCCGCCCTCGGCGCCGTCGAAGTCGTACAGGCCGACCGCGATGCGGTGCGGGCGCAGGGTCCCACGCGGCGGAGCCGCATCATCGGATGCAGCGCCCTGGGCGCCCGTGGGCAGGGCCGGGGCCTCCTGGCGGATGGCGAACGAGGTGATGACACCGTCGGCGTCGGTCTCGATCTCCGGGCGCAGGATGTTGATCCCGGCGGTCTGGAGCCACTTCTGCGACCAGGTCCCGAGGTCGCGTCCGGAGGTCTCCTCCAGGGCGCCGAGCAGGTCGGACAGCTGGGTGTTCCCGAACGCGTGGGCCTTGAAGTAGGCCTGGACGCCGCTGAAGAACTCGTCCATGCCGACGTAGGCGACGAGTTGCTTGAGGACGGAGGCGCCCTTGGCGTACGTGATGCCGTCGAAGTTGACGAGCACGTCGTCGAGGTCGCGGATCTCGGCCATGATCGGGTGGGTGGAGGGCAGCTGGTCCTGCCGGTACGCCCACGTCTTCATGGAGTTGGCGAAGGTCGTCCAGGAGTGCGGCCACCGGCTGTCGGGGTGGTAGGCCTGGCAGGCGATGGAGGTGTAGGTGGCGAACGACTCGTTCAGCCAGAGGTCGTTCCACCACTCCATCGTCACGAGGTCGCCGAACCACATGTGGGCCAGCTCGTGCAGGATCGTCTCGGCGCGCAGCTCGTAGGCGGCGTCGGTGACCTTGGAGCGGAAGACGTACTGGTCGCGGATGGTGACCGCGCCCGCGTTCTCCATCGCGCCCGCGTTGAACTCGGGCACGAAGAGCTGGTCGTACTTCTCGAACGGGTACGCGTAGTCGAACTTCTCCTGGAACCACTCGAAGCCCTGCCGGGTGACCTCGAAGATCGCGTCCGAGTCGAGGAACTCGGCGAGTGAGGGGCGACAGTAGATGCCGAGCGGCACGGTCTGTCCGTCCTTCTCGTACACGCTGTGCACCGAGTGGTACGGGCCGACGATCAGCGCGGTGATGTACGTGGAGATCCGCGGGGTCGGCTCGAAGACCCAGACGTCGTCCTTGGGCTCCGGGGTCGGCGAGTTGGAGACGACCGTCCAGCCGGAGGGCGCCTTCACGGTGAACTGGAAGGTGGCCTTCAGGTCGGGCTGCTCGAAGGACGCGAAGACACGGCGTGCGTCCGGTACCTCGAACTGGGTGTACAGGTACGCCTGCTGGTCGACGGGGTCGACGAACCGGTGCAGGCCCTCACCGGTGTTGGTGTAGGCGCAGTCGGCCACGACGCGGACGACGTTGCGCCCCTGAAGGAGGCCGGGGAGCGCGATCCGCGAGTCCTTGAAGACCTCGGCCGCGTCGAGCGGGTCGCCGTTGAGGGTGACCTCGTGGACGGTCGGTGCCACCAGGTCGATGAACGACTCGGCACCGGTCTCGGCGGAGTCGAAGCGCACCGTGGTCACGGACCGGTAGGTGCCGCCCTCCTGCGCGCCGGAGAGGTCGAGATCGACCTCGTACGAGTCAACGGTGAGCAGCTTCGCGCGCTGCTGCGCCTCTTCGCGGGTCAGGTTTGTGCCAGGCACGCGGTCATCTCCTCGTTATGTGTGGGTTGCGCCATCCTTCCACGGGACCCGTACACAGCGCGATGACCGTTTCCCGCCGGTGCCGGGCGGGCGCGGGCGCGAGTCTGGACGTATGACGACGTACACCGCACACCCCATCGCCCCGGCCGTCCTGAAGGAGCTCCGCGACACCGACGACGCGGGCCGCCGGCTCGCCCCGCTCACCGACGAGGAGGGCGGCGCCCCGCTGCGCTGCTGTCTGCGCCGCGGCGAGCCCGGCGAGCGCGTCGCCCTGGTCTCCTACGCCCCGTTGCGCCGCTGGGCCGCGGAGACCGGCGCCGAGCCGGGCGCGTACGACGAACAGGGTCCGGTCTTCATCCACGCGGACGAATGCGCGGGCCCGGCCACGGACGCCCTCCCGTTCACGAACGCCCACCGCACGCTCCGCCGCTACTCGGCCGAGGGCCACATCCTGGGCGGCCAACTGGTCGAACCACCTGCCCCGTTCACCGAGGCCTTCACAACGGCGTTCAGCGACCCGGAAGTGGCACTGGTCCACGTACGGGCGGTGGAGTACGGCTGCTTCCTGTACGAGGTGCGGCGGGGCTAGTTCTCGTACGAGCCCGGGCGCGGCGGGGCCAGTTCCCGCGCGAGGTGCGCCCGGGCCGACCTGCCGCGCCGCTCTCCGGTCGCGCCGCCTCCTGGCTGGAGCCCTACCGCGCGCCCACGGCGGCGGCGAGGGCCGCCTCGACCGCGGCCGGGTCCGGGGACTCGGCGGCCCAGGCCACATATCCGTCGGGCCGCACCAGTACCGTCGTACGCCGCCGGCCCGCCCATCGCTCCACGGCGAGCCGGCCCGCGCGCTCCCCGGTCCGCCCGTTCCCTCCGGCCTCGTACGGCTCCGGGGTGACCAGGACGAACCTCCCGCCCCGCAGGGCCTCGTAGAGCCTGCCGCTCCTCAGGGCGGTGTCCGGGGCACGGGTGCCGACCGAGGGGTGCGCGCCGCGCGGCGCCCCGTACGCGTACCCGATGCCCGTGATGCGGCCGGCCGCCCGGCGGCGTGCGGGGCCGACACGGCCGAGCACCGCGGTGATTCCCGCGCGCAGCGCCCGGGTCCAGGGCCGCTTGGCCATCGCGAGCCGTACGATGCCGCCGCTGCTGCGCAGCACGGACGAGCCGACCGGGTGGCGTTCGGTCTGGTAGGTGTCCAACAGGGCCGCCTGCGCCCACCCGTTGAACACGGCCGCCAGCTTCCAGCCGAGGTTCGCCGCGTCCTGGAGCCCGGTGTTCATGCCCTGGCCGCCGGCCGGGGTGTGTACATGCGCGGCGTCGCCCGCGAGGAAGACGCGACCCACCCGATAGGCGGGCGCCTGGCGCTCGTCGCTGTGGAACCGGGACATCCAGCGGGCGTCGCGCATGCCGTAGTCGTGTCCGAGGGCGAGCCTGGCGATCTCCTTGACCTCGTCGAGTCCGACCGGCTCGCTGTCCGGGATGTCGCGGCCACGATGCCAGCCGATCACCCTGTAGTAGCCGTCGCCGAAGGGTGCGATGAAGGCGAAGGCGTCACCGACGGCGTTGGCGGTCAGCACCGACTCCGGCTCCTCGTCCAGCCGGACGTCCGCGAGCACGACGGACCGGATGACCGACCTGCCGGGGAACGGCAGCCCGATCGCCGCCCGCACCGCGCTGCGCATCCCGTCCGTCCCGACGACGTAGTCGGCCGCCAGCTCGCCCGACACGCCGCCCGGCCCGCGGACTTCGAGCGTCACCCCGTTCACGTCCTGCCGCAGTCCGGTCACCTCGGTCTCGTGCAGGAACCGCACCCCGGCGTCCTCCGCCCGGCGCTCCAACGCCTCCTCCACCTCGTACTGCGGAATCACCAGCAGGTGGTTGAAACGGGAGGGGAGCGTGTCCAGCGCGAGCGTGAGCCCGCCGAAGAGCCGGATGCGGTCGAGGGCCTGCCCCTTGCCCTCCAGACCGTCGGCGAGCCCGCGGGCGTCGAGCTGCTCCAGCGTGCGGGCGTGCAGGACGAAGGCACGGGAGAGATTACTGATCCCGCGGGGGCGCTTCTCGACAAGGGTGACCGGGACACCGGCGGCGGCGAGGTCGCCGGCCAGCAGCAGACCTGTCGGACCCGAGCCGACGACGACCACCTGCCGGGGGGTGATGGGGGGCGTGTGCGCGTGCGTGTTGCCGGTCATGACGGCCTCCTCATGATGCCAACGCTTGTTGGCAAACGCTTGTTGGCAAACATAGGAGGACGCGACTGGACTGTCAACACCTGTTGGCCTACGGTCGTTGGCATGCCAGTCAAGGAACAGCACGAATCCGGCTCCGGCTCCGGCGCGAGGTCTGAGTCCGGCGTGGCAGCCCGCCCGGGAGCCGGCACCGCACCCGAGGTGGCGCCCCGCCGCTCCGACGCCACCCGCGGCGCGATCCTCACCGCCGCCCGCGAGCGCTTCGCGGCGGACGGCTACGAGCGTGCCACGATCCGGGCCATCGCCAAGGACGCGCGCATCGACCCGTCGATGGTCATGCGTTACTACGGCTCGAAGGAGGGGCTGTTCGCGGCCGTGCTCGACGTCGATCTGCGGCTGCCCGATCCGGCGGCTCTCGACCCGGCCGACGTGGGACACGTTCTGGTGGGCCACTTCCTCGACCTGTGGGAGGAGAACGAGGTCCTCACCGCGATGCTCCGGGTCGGCGTGACCAACCAGGCCGGCGCCGAACGGATGCAGAGCATCTTCAGGGACCAGCTCGCGCCGGTGGCCCGGCGCGCCTGCCCGGACCCCGAACAGGCTCCGGCCCGCGCCGCGCTCTGCGCCTCACAGCTGCTCGGACTCGCGCTCGCCCGCTACATCCTGCGGCTGGCCCCGGCCGTCGCACTGCACCGCGAGGAGATCGTGGCGTGGCTGGGCCCGACGGTGCAGCGGTATCTGACGGCGCCGCACCCCTAGAACTTGTCGGGCCCGGGGCCAGGACAGCGGGCTCGGGACGACAGCGGAAACGCGGCGAGGGAGTCCGCGCACCGGTGGGTGCGGGGACTCCCTCGACGGAGAGTTGGCGCGACGGGCCGGGCTCAGCCCTGCTTCGGCTGCTTGTGGGACTTGTCCAGGACCATCACGAGGCCGGCGATGCCCAGGAACAGTGCGATCGGCAGCACGACGTAGAGGCCGAGCGTCTCGATCACGCTCAGGCCGGAGCCGGGGTCGTCACCGTCGTCGCGGGTCAGCGCGAGCGCGGGGGACGACATGAGCAGCATCATCAGCGTCGTACCGGCGGCCAGGGCACCGGCGCGCAGAGCGTTCTTCTTGTCCACGGTGCAAACGTAGCGAACACCCGACGGGGCCGCGCGCCCGGGGGTGCCGTACGGAGGTTCCGGGGGTGCCGTACGGGTTCACGGGGCTCGGCGCGGGGGGCTCGGGGGTGCGCCCGCGTGGCCGTTCTCCGACCGCACCACGTCGATCAGGGCGTGCAGCCGGGGTGAGGCGGCCAGTTCCTCCAGGGTCACCGGGCGGCCCTCGGCGTCGGCGACGGGCAGGCGCCAGTTGGGGTACTGGTCCCAGGTGCCGGGGAGGTTCTGCGGGCGGCGGTCGCCGACGGTGTCCGGGAGCCAGACGCCGATCAGATGGGCCGGGGTGCGCAGCAGGAAGCGGTGCACGGCCTGGATCTCGGCCTCCTCGGCCGAAGCGGGTCCCCCGCCGTTCGCGCCGCGCAGCAGCCCGAGCCGGGAGAGCAGGGCCAGCCATTCCCGGGTGTCCGCGGCGGCTGCCGCCCGTTCCTCGTCGAGGGAGCCGGTCAACAGGCCGAGCCGGTCGCGGAGTTCGACGTGTTCGCCGGTGAGCCGGGCCGCGGTGGGCGGCAGGTCGTGGGTGGTGGCGGTGGCCAGGCAGTCGGCACGCCAGGCCTCGGGCGGCAGGGGCATGCCGTCGCCGTCCCAGTCGCGTTCGAACCACATCACCGAGGTGCCCAGCACTCCGCGTTCCTGGAGCGTCTCGCGCACCCCGGGTTCGACGGTGCCGAGGTCCTCGCCGATCACGAGCGCCCCGGCCCGCGAGGCCTCCAGTACGAGGATCGCGAGCATCGCCTCGGCGTCGTAGCGGACGTACGAACCCTCGGTGGGCGGCTGTCCCTGGGGGATCCACCAGAGCCGGAACAGGCCCATGACGTGGTCGACGCGCAGGGCGCCCGCATGGCGCAGGAGTGCGCGCAGCAGGCGCCGGTAGGGGGCGTATCCGGAGGCGGCGAGCCGGTCGGGCCGCCAGGGCGGCAGGCCCCAGTCCTGGCCGCGCGCGTTGAAGGCGTCGGGGGGCGCGCCGACGGACATGCCGGCCGCGAAGTACTCCTGCTGGGCCCAGGCGTCGGCCCCGTCGGGGTGGACGCCGACGGCGAGGTCGTGCACGAGCCCGACCGGCATGCCCGCGTCGCGCGCGGAGCGCTGGGCACGGGCGAGCTGGGCGTCGGTGAGCCAGGCGAGCCGGCTGTGGAAGTCGACGCGGTCCATCAGTTCGCCGCGCGCGCGGGCGGTTCCGGACGAGCGGGGGTCGCGCAGGGCTTCGGGCCAGTTCCGCCAGTCGGAGCCGTGCGCCTCGGCGAGCGCGCACCAGGTGGCGTGGTCCTCCAGGGCCTGGCCCTCCTCGGCGAGGAAGTCGGCGTACGCGGCCTGCCGGCCCGGCCCGAGGGGCACCGCGCGGACCACTGCGAGCGCCTCGCGCTTGAGGTCCCACACGGCGTCGCGGTCGATCAGCGCGCCCTTGCGCAGAACGGACTCGCGCAGCCGTTCGGCACTCTCCAGCACCGTACGCAGCCGGTCGCTGTCCTCGGCGTACGGGTACTCGGGGATGTCCTCGACGCGCAGGTGCACCGGGTCCGGGAAGCGGCGGGAGGACGGCCGGTACGGGGAGGGGTCGGTGGGGTCGCCGGGCACGGCCGCGTGCAAGGGGTTGACCTGGACGAATCCGGCGCCCAGCGCCCGCCCGGCCCAGGCGGTCAGTTCGGCGAGGTCGCCGAGGTCGCCCATGCCCCAGGAGCGGCGGGAGAGCAGGGAGTAGAGCTGGACGAGCAGGCCGTACGTGCGTCCGGGCGGCGCGGGCAGCCGGGTGGGGGCGACGACGAGGTGGGCGTCGGCGGTGCGGCCGTCAGGGGCGGTGGCGCGCAGCGTGTGGACGCCGGGCGGGAGGTGGTCCGCGGAGCTTCGGGTCTCGCCCTGTTCGGTGGTGATACGGAGCCGGGTGGCGTCCGGCAGTCCGGCGAGCTCGGCGGGGGCGAGGCCGCCCCAGCACACCAAGGTCGGCGGCAGCAGCCGGTCGGCCGTCTCGGCCTCGTGGAGCGCGAGGGCCGCGCGGACGGCGTCCGGGGTGCTCGCGTCGACGCCGAGCGCCGCCAGGATCGCGACGAGCGCGGCGTCCGAGGCCGCGACCGTGCGGTCCGGCGAGGGGTTGTAGGCGGGGGCGACACCGTGCAGTTCGGCGAGCCGGGACAGGGGTGTCCGCGGCGCCGGCTCCGATGCCGTCCGCGGCGGGTCGGCGGGCCCACTGGGTGCCATCAGACCCCCGACGCGGCGCCGGTCGAGGTGGGCTCGCTCGTCAGATGCGCGACGTCCGCGAGCGGCGGCTCACTGGTCAGCGGTTCGGCGTCGGGCAGCGGGGGCTCGCTGGTCAGCGGCACCTCGGTGCGGGCGCCTTCCGTGCCGAGCGGACACGGATGGGCGCGCTCGGGCTCGACGGACGCCCGGCCGGCGCGGGGGCCGGGGACGGACGGCTCCGCTCCGCGTTCGGACAGGGCCGAGAGGAGAAGGTGTGCCGATGCGGCCACGGGGGCCTCCTTGTCGAGGTCGGGTACGGCGGCCGAGGGCATTCCGGCGGATCCTGCCGGAAACGGATGCCCTGGCGGTCACCGCAGCCCTACCCAGTGGGCGCGACGACAGACGCACACGGACGGACAACGTGCTCCTGGTCACATTCCGTCGCCGTCCCGCATGTCCGGGCCGCCCCTCCAGGCTGGGGTAATCCCGGCACTTCGGCCACTCTCGTTGACACCTTCACCGCCCGGATGGTGGGCTCGACGCCACACCGACGCCGCAGCCGGGGTGGCGCTCTACGAGGGGGAACCGTGCGACTCGGGCGTGGAAAGGGAGTGACCGCACTGGCGTTCGTCGTGGTCGCGAGCACGTTCGGAACGGCCCCCGTGGCTCTCGCGGCGACGCACGGTCCGGCGGCCTCGGCGGACGACCGGGAGTCCGTCGGGAGCGGTGTGCCCGCCGTCTGGCCCCGCCCGCAGTCCCTGCGCGCGAGCGGCACTCCGGTCACGGTCACGGACGAGGTGGTCCTGGTCACCGGCCCGACGGATCCGGCGGCATCCGGCTCGCCCGGCACGTTCGGCGGCGCGCGCTCCGACTCTCCGGCCGGCTCGTACTCCCCCGGCGCACCCATCATCCCGTACGCCCCCGGCGTGAGCATCGACGCGAACACCTCGGACAGCGCGCTCGACCCGTACGCCCTCGAAGCGTTGCGCACCCTGCTGCGGCAGGCCGGCGCCCGAACGATCACGACGGCGCGCGACGGTGACGCGCTCCCGGCGCACGCTCTGGTGGTGCGGGTGGGCACGGACCCGGCGAACACCGTTCGGCAGGGCGCGAGTTCCTTCATCGACGCGCGCGCCGCTTCGGGCTCCCTGGAGCGGGCGCTCACGGCGCTCGGCGCCGCGCCCCGCGCCGATCTCCCCTCCGGCGGCTACCGGCTGGCCGTCGGCCGCGCCGACGGCCGCGACACCGTCGCCCTCGCGGGAGTCGGCGAGGACGGCCTGTACCACGCGGTGCAGACGCTGCGTCAGCTCATCGCCGCCGACGGCCGGATCGCCGGCGCGGTCGTCCGGGACTGGCCCGGCACCGCCGTGCGCGGCATCACCGAGGGGTTCTACGGCAGCCCCTGGACCCCCGAAGAGCGCCTCGCGCAGCTCGACTTCATGGGCCGGACCAAGCAGAACCGCTATGTCTACGCGCCCGGCGACGACCTCTTCCGGCAGGCGCGCTGGCGTGAGCCGTACCCGGCCGGGGAGCGCGCCCAGTTCCGTGACCTGGCGGACCGGGCGCGCCGCAATCACGTCACGCCGACCTGGGCGGTGTCCCCCGGGCAGGCGATGTGCTTCTCCTCGGACGCCGACGTGTTGGCGCTGACACGCAAGCTCGACGCCATGTGGGCGCTCGGCTTCCGCGCCTTCCAGCTCCAGTTCCAGGACGTCAGCTACACCGAGTGGCACTGCGGGGCGGACGCGGACGCGTTCGGCTCCGGCTCCGAGGCGGCGGCGAAGGCGCAGGCGCGGGTGGCGAACGCCGTGGCCCGGCATCTCGCCGCCCGCCACCCGGACGTGGCCGCGTTGTCCCTGATGCCGACGGAGTACTACGAGGACGGTTCGACCGACTACCGGCGGCAGCTGGCGAGTGCCCTGGACGAGGGCGTCGAGGTCGCGTGGACGGGCGTCGGCGTCGTGCCGAGGACCATCACGGGCGGCGAACTGGCCCGCACCCGCGAGGTGTTCGGCAGCCACCCGCTCGTCACCATGGACAACTACCCCGTCAACGACTACGCGCAGGACCGGGTGTTCCTCGGTCCCTACCAGGGGCGCGAGCCGGCGGTGGCCACGGGCTCGGCGGCTCTGCTGGCGAACGCGATGCCCCAGGCCGAGGCCTCCCGCATCCCGCTGTTCACCACGGCCGACTACGCGTGGAACCCGCGGGACTACCGGCCCCAGGAGTCCTGGGGGGCCGCGATCGAGGACCTCGCGGGCGGCGACGCCCGGAGCGCGGACGCGCTGCGCGCGCTGGCCGGGAACGACGCGTCCTCCGTCCTCGGCGGCGAGGAGTCGGCGTATCTGCGCCCGCTCATGGAGGCGTTCTGGCAGGCGCGGACGACCACGGACCGGGCCGCGACCGAGAGCGCGGCCGAGCGGCTGCGCGCGGCCTTCACGGTGATGCGCGAGACGCCGAAGCGGCTGGCGGGGCACCCGATCGCCACCGAAGTGGAGCCCTGGACCGAGCAGTTGGCGCGCTACGGCGAGGCCGGCGAGACGGCCGTGGCGCTGCTGAGCTCCCAGTCGAACGGTGACGCGACGGCGGCGTGGACGGCGTACCGCACCCTGAACCGGCTGCGCGCCGAGCTCGCGGCGAGCGGGGTGGCGGTCGGCAAGGGCGTCCTCGACCCGTTCCTGACGCGGGCCCGCACGGCGTACGAGAAGTGGGCCGGGCTCGACAACGAACCCTCGACGGGCCACGACGCCCCGAAGGGCCCCGGAGCGACGGGGGACGGCGGCGCGAGCACCGGCGACGGCACGACACCGGGCGACGCCCCGGGCGCGGACGGCGGCAGCCCCGCGGACAACGGCGGGACCGCGCAGGGCGACCCGCCGCGGGACGACGGCACGCCGGGAGAGGGCACCGAGCGGGACGGCCGCGTCGTCCTCCTCCCGCGCCCCCGCACCCTCACCGAGGTGAGCGTGCTCACCGACCCCGGCACGACGGGTTTCGTCGAGGCGCACGTCCCGGGCGAGGGCTGGCGGTATCTCGGCGCGCTCGACGCCGGGGGCGCGACCGAGATCGGCGCGGCGGACGTCGGCGCGGCGGGCCTGCGCACGGACGCGCTCCGGGTCACAGGTCCGGAGCGCTCCCAAGTACGCCATCTCGTACCGTGGTTCGCCGACTCCCCCGCCGCGGCACTGGAGTTGGCCCGCTCCACGACGGACGTGGAGATCGGCGGCACGCAGCGGATCACGGCCCGGCTGACGTCACTGCGCCCCACCGACGTCAGCGGTGAACTGACCGCGCGGGCCCCGAAGGACATCCAGGTCAAGGTCTCGCGGCCTTCGCCGACGCTCCCACGCGGCGCCGTCGTCGACAGCCTCGTCGAGGTCACGGTCCCGCCGGGGACGCCGTCGGGCACGTACGACGTCACGGTCGCCTTCGGCTCACAGACCCGCACCCTGACCGTCCGCGCCTTCCCGCGCACGGCGGGCCCCGACCTGGCCCGCACGGGGACGGCCTCCTCGTCCGGCGACGAGACCTCCGACTTCCCGGCTTCGGCGGCCAACGACGGTGATCCGACGACCCGTTGGTCCTCCCCCGTCGACAACGGCGCCTGGTGGCAGGTGCGGTTCGCCGAGCCGGTGCGCCTCGGCCGGCTCGTACTGAGCTGGCAGGACGCGTACCCGTCCGCGTACCGGGTCCAGGTCTCCGCCGACGGACGCGTGTGGCGCACCGCGACGACCGTGAACGACGGCCGCGGCGGCCACGAGTCGCTGCGCTTCGACGAACGGGACGTGCGCTACGTGCGCGTCCAGGGAATCCGGCGGGCGACGCCGTACGGGTACTCGCTGTGGTCGGCGGAGGCGTACGCGGTCGCCGACTGACGGCCGGTGGAGGACTGATGGTCCGGATAATCCTCCGCCAGCTATTCACTCAGTACATATCTTGAGTGCATACTGATCTCCATGAGCACCCGTCACATCCTGTTGGGGCTGCTCGCCGGAGGTCCCAGCCACGGGTACGACCTCAAGCGACGGCACGACGAACGCTTCCCGCAGGCCCGCCCACTGGCCTACGGGCAGGTCTACACCACCTTGCAGCGGCTGGTCCGCGACGGTCTCGCCGCGATCGACGGCACCGACTCGGACGGCGGTCCCGAGCGGACCCTGTACCGCTCGACCGACGACGGATCGCGTGAACTGACCCAGTGGGCGGGCGCGATCGCACCGCCCGCGCCCTTCGTGACGAACGAGATCTTCGCCAAGGTCGTCGTCTCGATCCTCGCCTCGGCGGACGCGGCCGGCTATCTGCTGGCGCAGCGCGCCGCGCACATGGCGCGGATGCGCGAGCTCACGGCGCTGAAGACGGCGCCCGGCGCCGATCTCGCGACCGTCCTCTCGGCCGACTACGCCCTCAGCCACCTCGACGCCGACCTCCGCTGGATGACCACCACGGCGGACCGGCTCACCACCCTGACCGCGGAGGTCGACACAGCATGAGCAACCCCCTCCTGACCGCCCGCGACCTGGTCAAAGCGCACGGTCCCACCCGGGCACTGCGCGGCGCCTCGCTGGAGCTGGCCGCGGGCGAGGTGCTGGCCGTCACCGGGGCCAGCGGCAGCGGAAAGTCCACGCTCCTCCACTGTCTGGCGGGCATCGTCAAGCCCGACAGCGGCACGGTGGAGTACGCGGGCGAGCGTCTCGACCTGCTTTCCGAGAAGCGGCTCAGCGAGCTGCGCCGCACGGACTTCGGGGTGGTGTTCCAGTTCGGCCAGCTGATCCCGGAGCTGACCGCCGCCGACAACGTGGCGCTGCCCCTGCTGCTCGCGGGCACCTCCCGGGCGGCGGCGCGGGAGCGGGCGGGCGAGTGGCTGGAGCGGTTCGGCGTACGGGGGCAGGAGGCGCTGCGCCCCGGCGAGCTGAGCGGAGGTCAGGCCCAGCGGGTGGCGCTGGCGCGGGCCCTGGTGACGGCTCCGAAGGCCGTCTTCGCGGACGAGCCGACCGGCGCGCTCGACTCCCTCGCCGGGGAACAGGTCATGACCGCCCTGATCCACACGGCCAGGGAGGCCGGCACGGCGGTCCTGCTGATCACCCACGACGCCCAGGTGGCGGCGTACGCGGACCGGGAGGTGTCACTGCGGGACGGCACCGTGACCGGCACCGGCACCCTGCCGACGGCCTCGGCCGCCTCCACGTCCTCGGCCGCGACGGAGGTGTCCCGATGAGGACCGACCTTCGGCTCGCGCTGCTCCTGACCAGCGGTTCCGACCGGCGGGAGTGGTGGCGGGTCGCGCTCACGGCCGTGGGCGCGGCTCTCGCCACCGTGCTCTGCCTGGCCGCCGTCGCCGTCGCCTCGCTCCAGGGGCGGTACTCCATGACGCTCGCCCACGGCCTGCTCGGCCGGCCGGGCCAGCGGGCGGGCGTGGTCCTCACCCTGCTGCTCCTGCTGGTGCCGGTGCTCGGCTTCCTCGGGCAGTGCGCCCGTGTCGGCGCCGTGCACCGCGACCGGCGGCTGGCCGGGCTGCGCCTCGCGGGCGCCTCACCGGTGCAGGTACGGCGGATCGCCGCGCTGGAGGCGGGCCTCGCGTGCCTCCTCGGCTCGGCCGTCGCCACCGCCGTCTCGACACCGGTCCTGCTGCGCGAGTGGCAGAACCCGCCGGCCGCCGTCTGGGCCGGCTGCGCGGGGGTCGCGCTCGCCGTGCCCGTGGTGGGCGTGCTGGTGAGCACGCTCGCCCTGCGCCGGGTGGTGGCCTCGCCGCTGGGCTGGGTGCGCCGGGTGCGCCCGACCGGCGGGCGGGGTCCGGGCCTCGGCGCCCTCACGACGGCGCTCGTGATGCTTCTCACCGGGCTCACCATCGCCCCGCGCGGCTTCGGCGGGTTCGAGAGCAACCCGCCGCTTGTCTTCGGCGTGGTGATTCTCACCGGCCTCGGAGCCGTCTGGGCGGTGGGCGCGAGCGCCCGGCTGACCGGCCGGCTGCTCGCCGGGCGGACCGGGAACCCGGCGACCCTGATCGCGGCCGAGCGGCTGCGGGACGATCCGTGGGCGGGCGCCCGCACGCACGCGGCGGTACTCCTGGTGACCGTCGTGGGGACGGGCTTCGTCGGCGTACGGCAGGTGCTGCTGGACGACCTCACCGGACGCGACGGCTCCGCGAACCTGTCGCTCTACACCACCGGTATCGACCTCACGGGTGCCGCGCTCCTGCTCGCCCTCGCGATCACGCTCTCCGGGCTGGCCGTGGGGACCGCCGAATCGCTGGCCACCCGCCGCCGCGGCCTCGCCGCGCAGGCCGCCGCCGGGGTGCCGCGGGCCGTGCTCGGCCGGACCCTGCTCCTGGAGACGGCCCTGCCGCTCGCCCCGGCGGTCGCGCTGGCCGGTGCGGGAGGCCTCGGGATCGGTGTCTGGTGCGGGCGGCTCGCGGGCGACGGCATGGTGCCGGTGCTGCCGGTGGTCGTCCCCGTGGCGGTCTACGTGGCCTGCCTCCTCGCCGCGGCCACCTCGCTGCCCCTGCTGCGCCGCTCGGTGCGCCCGGCGGAGCTGCGCCACCTCTGACCGCGCCCGGTCCCGCTCATGGGCGGGACCGGCTCCCCGGGAGGCACGGGGGTCCTCCCGGAGAGCCGGGACAGGCGGCGGCCAAGGGCGTCGCCGCCAACACAAAAGCCCGGATCGTCAGGCTGAAATGCCGTCGATCCGGGCCATGGCGTCATCCGCGCCGTACGGTTGCAGGTAGGGCATCCAGCGTGGGTCCCTGTGCCCTGTTCCGATGATGCGCCATGCGAGCCCCGTCGGCGGGGCGGGTTTGTGGCGCAGGCGCCAGCCGATCTCGACCAGGTGGCGGTCGGCCTTGGTGTGGTTGCAGCGGCGGCAGGACGCCACCACATTGTCCCAGGCGTGCTGACCTCCGCGTGAGCGCGGGATGACGTGGTCGACGCTGGTTGCGACGCCACCGCAGTACATGCACCGGCCGCCGTCCCGGGCGAACAGAGCTCGCCTGGTCAGCGGGACGGGCCCTCGGTAGGGAACCCGTACGAACCTCTTCAGCCGGACCACGCTGGGTGCGGGGACAGTAACGGTCGCGCTGTGCATGAAGGCGCCGGATTCCTCTAGAGAAACGGCTTTGTTCTCAAGGACGAGGACGAGCGCGCGGCGGAGCGGTACGACGCCGAGCGGCTCGTACGACGCGTTGAGGACCAGGACGTGCGGCACGGATGCCTCCTTGTACGCCGGCGGCGCGTGGCTCGCGCCGGGACGATCTGCAGCCAGTCTCCCCTCATGCCTGGTGGAAGCGCCACCATGTCCCGGTAACGGGCTGGGAGTGTTTTCGACCACACCCCCTTCATCCCCACGTGAGCACGGTCTCTCCCCTGAACATGGCAACGAGCCTCGCGCGTTGCCCCGTTAGGGTTGTAGTTCTGCCCGGACGGCACCCCTCTTGTGTCCCCGGCCGCGGGCAGACCGCTACGCCTGGAGGTACCTGCTGTGTCCCTGCCCGTCCTATTGGCCCTGGCCGCCGGTTCGACCCCGTCGCCGTCTCCCTCGACGTCGACCGATCCGGTGACCCCCACGCTTCAGGACGCCCAGGAAAGCGCGACCCACGCGGCGAGCTGGGTCGAGCAGAACTGGTCGACCTGGCTGGCCATAGGTCTGCGTGTCCTGCTGATCCTGGTGGTCGCCGCCGTACTGAGAGTGTTCGTGCGGCGGGCGATCACCAAGCTCATCGATCGCATGACCCGCACCGTCCAGGCCGTCGACGGCACGGCGCTCGGCGGTCTGCTGGTCAACGTGGAGCGCCGCCGGCAGCGCTCCCAGGCCATAGGGTCGGTGCTGCGCTCGGTCGCGTCCTTCCTGATCATGGGTACGGCCGCGCTGATGATCCTCGGCACGTTCGAGATCAATCTGGCCCCGCTGCTCGCCTCGGCGGGTGTGGCCGGTGTCGCGATCGGTTTCGGCGCCCGCAACCTGGTCACCGACTTCCTCTCCGGCGTCTTCATGATCCTTGAGGACCAGTACGGCGTCGGCGACGTGATCGACGCGGGCGTGGCCTCGGGCGAGGTCATAGAGGTGGGCCTGCGCGTGACCAAGCTGCGCGGCGACAACGGCGAGATCTGGTACGTCCGCAACGGCGAGGTCAAGCGCATCGGCAACCTCTCCCAGGGCTGGGCAACGGCCGGTGTGGACGTCACGGTCCGCGCCTCGGAGGACCTGGACCGCGTCCGGTCCGTCATCGACGAGGTCGCCGAGACCATCAGCAAGGAAGAGCCCTGGAACGAGCGTCTGTGGGGCCCGGTCGAGATCCTGGGCCTGGACAGCGTCCTGCTCGACTCCATGGTGGTCCGTGTCTCGGCCAAGACCATGCCCGGCAAGGCCAGCTCCGTGGAGCGCGAACTGCGCTGGCGCATCAAGCGCGCCTTCGACGCGGCCGACATCCGCATCGTGGGCGGCCCCACCTCGCCCCCGGAGGAGGAGCCCGTCGACCCGACGTCCACGGTGGCGGCCCCGTCGGCCCTGGGGAACCCGGCTTCCCCCCAGTCGGAGGCGACCGCCCCGATCCCGGTCCCGGCGCCGTCGGGCGCGCCGAAGTAGGGCGACCGCGGGCAAGAGGCCGGGACAGCTCCGGCTGTACGTGAGAGGGGGCGGCGCCCGGGTGTTCGGGGCGCCGCCCCCTCGTCCGTGCGAGCGGGCCCGCAACCGCCGGAGGGCGGCACCGGCGGTGACGTAGGGGAGACACAGGCCCGAGGAACGGTTTCAGCACTCTCGTTCGAGTGAACGGTCGGGGCACCCGACGCCGCGGGGGCGGGGGGGGGGGGGGGGGGGGGGGGGGGGGGGGGGGGGGGGGGGGGGGGGGGGGGGGGGGGGGGGGGGGGGGGGGGGGGGGGGGGGGGGGGGGG